>JANNGN010000024.1:0-7523 GCA_031403895.1 Rubrivivax sp.
GTGGGCGCAGTCGTCGATGGCCGGGTGCTTGACCTGGACGAGCAGGTCACGTGCCTGGCGTTGCCAGCGGAAGTCAGCGCGCGCATGGCGCAGCAAGGTCTGACGCCCGCCCCGCGCGGCATGCTGCGGCTGCTGCAGGCCGGCCCTGAAGCCTGGCGCCAGTTGGCCTTGCCAACAGGCACCGGCATCGCGCTGGCTGATGTGCGCCTGCTGGCCCCCGTGCCACGCCCCGGCAAGGTGGTGGCGGTCGGCCGCAACTACGCCGACCATGCCAAGGAAACGGGTGTCTCACCCTTCGAGCAGCCGCGCATCATCGGCAAGATGGCGTCCAGTGTCTGCGCCCCGGGCAGCCGCGTGCGCCGGCCTGACGGTGTGAAGAAGCTCGACTTCGAGGTCGAACTGGCCGTCGTCATCGGCAGCTTCGCGCAGCGTGTGCCGCAGGCGCGCGCACTGGAGCACGTGTTTGGCTACACCGTGCTCGACGATGTCAGCGCGCGCGACTTTCAGTTCGACGTCAACCCGGCGCAGACCACCTTTGCCAAGAGCATGGACCAGTTCTGCCCGATGGGCCCGTGGCTGGTGACGCGCGACGAGATCGACGACCCGCAGGCGCTGGAACTGCACTGCCATGTCAATGGCCAGCCGATGCAGCACGGCCACACCGCAGACATGCTGTTCCCGGTGGCGCGGCTGATCGAATACATCAGCGGCTTCATGGCATTGGAGCCTGGCGACGTGATCGCCACCGGCACGCCGGCGGGCGTCGGCGCCTTTCGCAACCCACCGCTGTGGCTTCAGCCCGGCGACCGCATCCGCATGGAGATCTCTGGCATCGGCGTGCTCGAGCACGAGATCGCCACTTGATCCGCACCCAACAACCTGAACCGGAGACACCATGAAACTGAACCCCGCTGCGTGCCTGAGCCTGCTGGCCGCGCTGACCCTGCCCGCGACAGCGCAGGACTATCCGAGCAAGCCGATCCGGCTGGTGGTGGGCTATGCCGCTGGCGGCCCCACCGACGTGATCGCGCGGCTGGTGGCGCAAGACCTGCAAACGTCGCTCGGCCAGACCGTGGTGGTTGACAACAAGTCAGGCGCCAACGGCAACATCGCCACCGAAGAAGTGGCGCGGGCGCCGGCCGACGGCTACACCATCATCGTCAACACGCTGTCGCACAACGTCAACGCGCTGCTCCTTGCGGGCAAGGTCAAGTACGACCCGGCAAAGAGCTTCGCACCGGTCAGCTTGGCGGTCGTGCTGCCGCAGGTGTTGGTGGTGGGCCCCGATTCGAAGTACGCCACGGTGGCCGACTTGCTCAAGGCCGCCAAGGCGCAGCCCGGCACGGTGTCTTACGGCTCGGCCGGCAATGGCGGCTCGGCGCACCTCTCGGCGGCGCTGCTGGAAGTGCGCGGCGGCGCCAAGATGAACCACATCCCGTTCCGCGGCAACGCGCCGGCACTGACCGAGGTCATGGCCGGCCGCGTCGACACCATGTTCTATCCAATGATCGGCGTCGCCGACCGCGTGACGGCCAAGCAGCTGAAGGTGATCGGCATCACCACCAAGCAGCGCCATGCTGACTTCCCCGGCGTACCGACGATGGCCGAAGCCGGTTTTCCGGGCTTCGAGGAATACATCGGCCCGGTCGGTTTTCTGGCCCCGGCGAACACGCCCGCGCCCGTCCTGAGCAAGCTGAGCACTGCCATCCGCGCCACGCTGGCCAAGCCGGCGATTCAAGAAAAACTGCGCGGGCTGGGCGCCGTGGTGGTGGGCTCGTCGCCCGACGAATACCGCGACTGGCTGCGCAAGGACCACGAGCGCTGGGCGCAGCTGATCAAGGACGCAGGCGTGACGGCGGAATAGCGGTGACGGCGCAATAGCGCGCTCGGCGTTGGCCTGGCCTTCGCGCCGTTCACGCCGTTCACGCAGTCGACGCAGCAGGCTTCGCAGCTTCAAGCCCGCAAAGCTCGCCGCTCTATCAACCGCCTGTCACTCTGCATTCACTCTTCAGCCACCTGCAGATCACACCACCGCACGCCACCCCCCGGGTGGCGTCTTTGCGTCTGAGCAGCCCCACGCGATGAACCCCACCCGGCCCGAGCCCGCGCCGCAGCGCCAAGCCGCAGCGCCACTGCCGCCACTGAGCGGATTGCTGGCGCCGCTGTCGCTGCTGACCCTTTGCGTGCTGATCCTGCGCCTGGACAGGAACCCGGCCTGGTGGCCCACCGACCCCGACGCTGCACTGCTGGCGTGGCGCGTGGCCATGTCGCTGACGGCAGTGGCTGGCCTTTGGCTGTTGGTGCGGCTGGCCGACACGCTGCTGTGGGAGCGTTGGCTGCCACGCCGCGCCGGCGTGCGCATCCCGCGCCTGCTGCGCCAGGTGGTGGCAGTGCTGCTGTGCATCTTTGGCGCGGCGATAGTCTTCAGCCACGTCTGGCAGTTGTCGGTGGGGCCAATGCTGGCCACCACGGGTGCCATCGGCATCGTCGCCGGCCTGGCGCTGCGCAACGTGCTGGCCGACTTCTTCAGCGGCATCGCGCTCAACATGGAGCACCCGTTCCGGCTTGACGACTTCGTGCTCTTCCACATTCGCGGCAAACGCGAACCGGTGGCCGGCTTCGTGCGCGAGATCAACTGGCGCAGCACCACCGTTCTCACGCCCGAGGACAACCTGATCAGCGTGCCCAACAGCCTGGTGGCGGCATCAACGGTGGAGAACCTGTCGTTCCCGTCGCCGGTGTACGAACTGGAACTGGACATCGTGCTCGACTGGCACCTCGACCCCACGGTGCTGGACCCGGTGCTGACTGCCGCCATGGTTGACGCCTGGGTGCGCGGCGCCACCAGTGGCGACAGGCCGCCCAAGTTCCGCATTTGCAAGCTCGACGGCGCGGGTGTCACGTACCGCATCGTCTATCTCATCGACCCGCGCAAAAAGCCCAAAGGCCCGGCGCGGCACACCTTGCTCAGCTGCCTGCAACAGCACCTGCGCTTTGCAGGGCTGCGGCCGGTGATGCCGATGATGCCGCTGCCTGACGGTGCCGCAGTGCCGATGGTGGAGCCCGCCCGCCAACGGCCCCTGCTGCATGACAACAGCGCCGACCGGCTGCACGCCATCGAACACGTCGCCCTGTTCGGCATGCTCACGGCACCAGAGCGCCAGCGCTTGTCGGACAACGTGCGGGTGTGCCGGGTGGCCGAAGCGGCGGTGGTGGTGAAAGCGGGTGAGCAGGGCAGCACGATGTTCATCGTGGCCGCGGGTGTGCTGGAGGTGTTGATTCCAGCGCTGGCGACGACATTGCAGCCGCAAGCCGGCCCCACGCGCGTGCGCACGCTCGCACCGGGTTTGTTTTTCGGTGAAATGTCTTTGCTGACTGGCGCGCCGCGCACGGCCACTGTGGTCGCGCTGTGCGCCTGCGTGCTGTACGAAGTGCCGCACAGCGTGATGGCGGCGTTGTGGGCCGAGCGCCCCGAACTGGCGTTGTTGTTGTCAACCGTGGTGACCGAGCACCTTCAGCGCGACAGCGTGGCCGCAGAAGCGGTGTCGGCCAACACGCCGCTCAAGCGCGCGAGCATGTCGGACGCCATCGCCGAGCGCATCCGCCGATTCCTGTCGCGCTGAGGGCTGGCGCGGCTGCGCCAGGTGCCGCAGCGGCGTTGGGCGCGCGTCCTGGCGGCGCCTAGCGCTGTCTCCACCGGTCCGCTCAGACGAACTGCAAGGTCTGGCCTGCCGGGTCGAGCGCCAGGAAGCTTTCGATCATGCCGCCGCGCACGCGATCGACCATGGCCTGCAACGCCCGCTCCACCTGTTCGGCAGCGGGTTCCTGGCCGTTGCGCCCGGCAAGGCCGGCCGCAAACACCACCTGCCACGCTGAGCCCGAATCGCTCAATGCGCGCGATTCGGTGACGAGTGCCTCGAAGCTGCTCAACTCGTGCAGGCTCTTGTCCACGCACATCACCGGCGACAGCGTGCCACCGCCGCCAGCGGCATAGCGCTCGCGTTGTGCCGGCGTGGCGTCGTCCGGCAACTCGGCGGTCGCAAAGACAAACAGCAGCCGTTGTGGTTGCGGCTGCGCCGCAGCGCTTTGAAGAAGCTGGTCGAAATCTGTCGCGGTGTCCATCGGAGAAGGATCGATGAAATTGCAGGCGCCTGGTTTGCGCTGAATCAAGAGCCCGCGTGGGCAGCCTTCTTGCACTGGTAGCCTTGCGTGCCCACAACCCCGCCGCAGTCGGCACCCCGTGAAGGACAGACCATGGCTTTGCCCCACGCCCAACCGCTGGACATCATCGACGTGCGCCCGCTCGGCGCCGGCCTGCGCAGCGCCGTCACCACGAGCCTCATCAAGACACCAACGATTCAGCTGATGCGCCTGGTGCTGCGCGCGGGCCTGGGCCTGCCTGACCACAGCGTGGCCGGTGCAATCAGCGTGCAGTGCATTGAAGGCGAGGCAGTGGTGACGACGCCAGCGCGCGATTGCCCGCTGCACGCAGGCCAGCTGGTGGTGCTGGCCGGCGGCGAGTTGCATGCGGTGCGCGCCGTCACGGATGCGTCGCTGCTGGTGACGATTTTGCTGAAGTAATGGCAACCACGCAGCTGAATGCAGCGCGGCGACTGCAATGAGCGCCGCAACGCGGCTACTGCACCAGCGGTGAATTGGCCGCTTCCAGGTCCACGCCTTCGATCACGGCCTGGCCGGCCAGCACTTGCAGATACTGGCGCAAGGCGGCCACAAAGGTCTGCTGTCGCAGCGCTGTCGCCACTGCGCCGCGCACCGATTCGAAACTTTGCGCCACGCCGCCTTCGCGCTCGATGACCTCGACCACATGCAGGCCGAAGCGGCTGTGTACCAGGCGCGGCAGCACACCCACTTCGACATGGCCAAACAGTTCGCGCGCGAACTCTGGCGCGCAGTCGGTGTTGGCGAGCCAGCCCAGGTCCCCGCCGTGTTCACCACTTGGGCAGTTAGACAGCTCGCGCGCTGACTTGGCGAAACTATCGCTGGCGTCGCTGCTGCTGCCGCTGTTGCTTGCGACACCCCTGGCTGCGGCGTCCCTGCTGCCGTCGTGGCAGCGCACATCAAGCAGGCAGGTTTCTGCGCGGTTGCGCAGGCGCACCACGTCCATCCCCGGCGTCACGGCAAACAGGATGTGGCGCACCTGCACGCGTTCGCCGCTGCGGTAGCGCGCCGGGTGCGCCGCGTGGTGGCGGCGACAGGCTGCTTCGGACGGATCGGGCAACTGCAGTTCCTGCTCAAGCCAGGCAGCAATCGCTTCCGACGCCGCTTCGCTGATGGCACCATCGCCGGGCGCAGGGTCGGCGGCATCGAGCCGGCCCGCCGCCATGACGGTCTGGCGCAGCAGTTCGGTACACGCGCGCTGGCGCAGTTCTTCGGTGCTGAGCGGCTGCTGCAGCGGGTTCAAGAGCACGCCGTTGATGCCGGGCTGCGCTGCCGCGCCGACCCCGGTGGGGCGGCTGAAGTCGATGGTCTCGCTGAGCATGTGGGTGGCTCCTTCAGACGCCGGGCTTGTGCGGCAGGTTGTGTCCGGCCGGCACGTTCAAGCGCCGGCTGCGCACCACCTGATAGGGCCGGAACAGGAAGGCGATGGTGGCAAAGCCGCTCCACACGTGTACCAGCCGGCTGAAGGGAAAGAGCAGGAAGATCGTCATGCCGAACACGATGTGGACCAGGTAAGGCCAGGGCAGCGCGGCCACGGCTGACGCGTCAACCGGGCGCAGCGTGACGATGCGTTGCGCCCAGTCGGCCAGCAGCAGCATCACGCTGCCGTCGGCGTGTTGCCAGGAAAACGGCAGCGTGATCAGGCCCACCACCAACTGCAGCCAAAGCACCACCAGCACCGCGATGTCAGTGGGGTGGCTGGTAAGGCGGATGCGCGGGTCGAACACGCGCCGGTGCAGCAGCAACGACAAGCCGACAAAGCAC
The DNA here is from genome assembly GCA_031403895.1 of Rubrivivax sp. Taxonomy (GTDB): domain Bacteria; phylum Pseudomonadota; class Gammaproteobacteria; order Burkholderiales; family Burkholderiaceae_C; genus Rubrivivax. The sequence goes on from JANNGN010000024.1 coordinate 5,944, forward strand.
ACCAGCCCCGCTGCGCCACCGGCCACAACGGCCAGCAGCTGCTTGGTGGCAGCGCTCATGAAGGGCCCGTATACCGAATGCGGCGTGAAGAGCCCCACCATGTGGCCGAAGAACAGGAACAGGATGCCAAAGTGAAAGAGGTTGCTGCCCCAGCGCAGGCTGCCGGCACGCAGCAACTGAGACGAGTCGCTCTTCCAGCTGTACTGGTTCTGGTCGAATCGAATCAGGCTGCCCATCACGAACACGGTGAAGCAGACGTAGGGATAGACCTGAAAGAGAAAACCGTAAACCCCGCTCATGACGTTGCTCCTTGGGCCGCGACTTTACGAACAATGTGAACCGGCTGCGGTTGCCCCGGGCGCGCCTGGCCTTTGCTTGAGCAGCCGTCAAACACCACGGGTTCGGCCCAGCTTTCGTCCAGGGCCTCTTCAGGCGGCGGCACGACGGCCTGCGCCTTTTCACCAGCCAGTTCAAGCAGTGCGCCCAGCACGCTGGCGTAAGCCGTGCCACGCTGATGCAGTGCGCCGAAGATGGCGCTGAAGATGTGCGCCATCTCACCCAGGAAGGCCTTCGCTTCGCGCGACGGCTGGGTGGAGACAAACTCAAGCAGCGCGGGCAGGTAGTCGGGCAGTTCGCCTTCCGCCAGGATCAGGCCGGCCTTCTCGTAGGTCAGGCCAAGGTCGATCATCGCCGGGCCGCGGTCGCGCGAATCGCCGTGTACATGCTCGAAGAGGTGCAGCGACGTGGCGCGGCCGCGGTCGAACAGCGCTACGTAGTCGGACTCGGCGTCCAGCGGGTCGGTGCGCTGCAAGGTGTGAATGAGTGCTTCGATCTCGGCCAGTCGCGCTGGGGCCACGGCGCGCTCTTGGCGCAGCAGGTGCAGCATCTCGGGCAGGTGGCCGCGCAGCCGCGTGTCGGGGTAGCCGAGCAAGGCTGCCAGCACGCGCAAGGTCTTCATCATCGGCACGGGTGAGCTAACTGCAAACATGGTCAGACCTCCGCCTTGATGGGAATGGTGCGCTTTTTCTCGCTGCCGAAAAGGCTCGCCTCGGTGCTGCCTTCGGAGCAGCCGTTGCCAAAGCTGAAGCCGCAGCCGCCGCGCACGTTGAAGGTGTTCTCGGCGTATTCACGGTGCGTGGACGGGATGACGAAGCGGTCTTCGTAGTTCGCGATCGCCATCACGTGGTACATGTCCTCGACCTCGGCCTGGCTGATGCCGACCTGCTTCAGCACCGCTTCGTTGATGCGGCCATCGACGTGCTTTTCGCGTTGGTACGCGCGCATCGCCAACATGCGTTCCAGCGCGCGCACCACCGGCACCGTGTCGCCAGCGGTCAGCAGGTTGGCCAGGTAGTTGACGGGGATGCGCAGCTGGTGCACGTCGGGGATTTCGCCATTGCTGCCCACATGCCCGGCGTTGGCCGCCGCGCTGATGGGCGACAGCGGCGGCACGTACCAAACCATCGGCAGCGTGCGGTATTCCGGGTGCAGCGGCAGCGCCACCTTCCACTGCACCGCCATCTTGTAAACGGGGCTCTTGCGCGCGGCCTCCATCCACTTGTCGGGAATGCCGTCTGCCT
>JANNGN010000025.1:0-20924 GCA_031403895.1 Rubrivivax sp.
GCTGGGCGGGGTGCTGCTGCTGAGCATTGCCTTCGCGTCGATGCAGGCCCTGTACAAGTACCAAGGCATCTTCAGCAACTTCCCGATGCGGCTGCGCTGGAACTTCCACCGCCTGATGCTCGAACAGAGCATGACCTTCTATCAGGACGAATTTGCCGGCCGCATCTCCACCAAGGTCATGCAGACCGCGCTGGCGGTGCGCGACACCTGGCTCATCTTCACCGACATCCTTGTCTATGTGCTCATCTACTTCGCCACCATGGTGGCCGTGGTGGGCGTCTTCGACGCCTGGTTGATGGTGCCTTTCCTGGGCTGGTTGCTGGCCTACGTGATCACGCTGTCGTACTTCGTGCCGCGCCTGGGCAAGATCGCGCAGGCGCAGGCCGACGCACGTTCGCTGATGACGGGCCGCATCACCGACGCCTACACCAACATCGCCACCGTCAAGCTGTTCTCGCATTCGCACCGCGAAGCGGGTTTCGCGCGCAGTGCGATGCAGGAATTCATGAGCACCGCCTACAGCCAGATGCGGCTGGTGACGGCCTTCGAGACCGTCAACCAGGTGCTCAGCGTGGCGCTCATCGCCAGCATCACGGTCACGAGCCTGCTGTTGTGGGCCGATGCCGCCGTGGGCGTGGGCGCGGTGGCCGCAGCCACGGCGATGGCCTTTCGCCTGAATGGAATTTCGCACTGGGTGATGTGGGAGATGGCCACGCTCTTCGAACACATCGGCACCGTGCAGGACGGCATTGCCACGCTGTCGCGCGTGCGTTCGGTGGTGGACCGGCCCGGCGCGCAGGCGCTGGCCGTGCCGCGCGGTGAAGTGCGCTTCGACAATGTGGTGTTTGCCTACGGCGGCCAGCGCAAAGTGGTTGACGGCTTGTCGTTGACCATCCGCGCGGGCGAGAAAATCGGCCTCGTGGGGCGCTCGGGCGCCGGCAAGAGCACGGTCGTGAACCTGCTGCTGCGCCTGTATGACCTGGAAAGCGGCCGCATCCTCATCGACGGCCAGGACATCGCCGGTGTGACGCAGGAGAGCCTGCGCCGCCAGGTCGGCATGGTGACGCAGGACACCTCGCTCTTGCACCGCTCGGTGCGCGAGAACATCGTCTATGGCCGACCCGACGCGGACGAGGCAGAGATGCTGCGCGCCGCAGAACGTGCCGAAGCGCACGACTTCGTCGTCACCCTCAGCGACCCCAAAGGCCGCAAGGGCTACGACGCCCACGTCGGCGAGCGCGGCGTGAAGCTGTCCGGCGGCCAGCGCCAACGCATTGCCATCGCGCGCGTGATGCTGAAGGACGCGCCGATCCTGCTGCTGGACGAAGCCACGAGCGCGCTCGACAGCGAGGTCGAAAGCGCCATCCAGCACAGCCTGTACAAGCTGATGGAAGGCAAGACGGTGGTGGCGATTGCGCACCGGCTGTCCACCATCGCCGCGATGGACCGGCTGGTCGTGATGGACCGTGGCCGCATCGTTGAAGTGGGCGACCACAAGAGCCTGCTCGCTGCCGGTGGCATCTACGCCCGGCTGTGGTCGCACCAGAGCGGTGGCTTCCTGGCCGAGGACCTGGACGAAACCGGCGACGAGGTGGATCTGAACCCGCAACCGGTGCAGCAAGCGGCCGATTGATACCGGCAAGGCCCAGCGCCGGTCAGCGCGGTTCGGTTTCGGCCGTCATGCCCACCATCGGCCGGGTCTCGGTCCAGTTCGCCTGGCCGCTGGCAGCCACCGGACCTGGCCGCACCATGCGCGACAGCGCAACGTCAACTGCGGCTTGCCGCTCGGCGGCATCGCCCAGTGCCGCTGCGCCGTCAAGCACCGCCAAGTCGATGTCGACGTGGGCTGCCCTCGGCGCTGCGGGCGGTGGCAGCGTTTGTCGCACCCGCTGCGGGCTGCGCCAATGTTCCAGCAAGGCGACCAGGATGGCCGCGCCGAGCAGTGCCAAGAAACCGTAGCCCAAGGTGAGGAGAAAGCTTTCCATCCCGGGGACTATCGGCCGCTTGCGTGACGGCTTGAGGACGATTGCGGGCCTTACTTGCACATTGCGACCCTGCCGCACTTCATCCGCTGCGCCCACTTTGCCCCACGGCCCTGCGCAGAAGTGCCCCAGGCCCGACAATCAGGCCCCGGCCGCAGGCATCGACTCCCGATCCGGCCGCCTTGAAGCCCCACCCCGCCCCGCCCCCTCGTGAACACCCTCGCCCTGGCGCCCGCACCACCGGCGCCGCCCAAACCGATTACCAGCTACCGCCCCTTCTGGGCCAAGCGGCTTGGGCGCGCGCCATTCCTGCCCATGAGCCGGGCCGAGATGGACCAGCTGGGCTGGGACAGCTGCGACATCGTCATCGTCACCGGCGACGCGTATGTCGATCACCCCAGCTTCGGCATGGCCGTGATCGGTCGCGTGCTCGAATCGCAGGGCTTCCGCGTCGGCATCATCGCGCAGCCGGACTGGCAGAGCGCGGATGCGTTCAAGGCGCTCGGCAAACCGAATCTGTTCTTCGGCGTCGCCGCCGGCAACATGGATTCGATGATCAACCGCTATACGGCGGACCGCAAGATCCGCAGCGACGACGCCTACACGCCCGGTGGGCAAGGGGGCCAGCGGCCCGACCGCGCCACGCTCGTTTACACGCAGCGCTGCAAGGAAGCCTGGAGCGAGGTGCCGGTGGTCATCGGCGGCATCGAAGCCAGCCTGCGCCGCATTGCGCATTACGACTACTGGCAGGACAAGGTGCGTCGGTCGATCCTGGTTGACAGCAAGGCCGACCTGCTGCTGTACGGCAACGCCGAGCGCGCCATCATCGAAGTGGCGCACCGGCTGGCGCGGCGCGAGCCCATCGAGCAGATCACCGACGTGCGCGGCACCGCGTTCATGCGCCGCACCGCCGCTGATGCCGAAGTGGCCTTCCGCGCGTGGATGCAGATCGACTCCACCGAGGTCGATCGTCCGGGCCGCATCGACTCGCACATCAACCCCTACCTGACGACGAGCGAAGCCGCTGCGTCGGTGGGCGAGACCTGCGCCAGGGAAGAAGGCTCTGCGGCGGGTTCTGCAACACCCGCGCTCAACGTCATCGCCATGCCCACCTCACGCAAGACCGGCAAGACCGGCGCCGTGACGATGCCCGCGCGCGATCGCACGGTGATCCGCCTGCCCAGCTACGAGCAGGTCAAGAGCGACACCGTGCTCTACGCCCACGCCAACCGTGTGCTGCACCTGGAAACCAACCCGGGCAACGCACGCGCCCTGGTGCAAGCCCACGGGGAAAGAGACCTCTGGATCAACCCGCCGCCGATCCCGCTGTCCACCGCCGAGATGGACCACGTCTTTGACCTCGACTACGCGCGCAGCCCGCACCCGCGTTATGCCGACGAGAACGGCAGCCATGACCACGCCACCAAGATCCCGGCCTGGGAAATGATCCGCTTCAGCGTCAACATCATGCGCGGGTGTTTTGGCGGCTGCACCTTCTGCAGCATCACCGAACACGAAGGCCGCATCATCCAGAGCCGCAGTGAAGATTCAGTGATCCGCGAGATCGAAGACATTCGCGACAAGGTGAAAGGCTTCACCGGCGTCATCAGCGACCTTGGCGGCCCCACTGCCAACATGTGGCGCATCGGCTGCAAGAGCACCGCGATTGAAACCGCCTGCCGCAAGCCGAGTTGTGTCTATCCCGGCATCTGCCCGAACCTGAACGCCGACCACGGCCCGCTGATCAAGCTGTACCGCCGCGCGCGCCAGCTGCGCGGCGTGAAGAAGATCCTCATCAGCAGCGGCCTGCGCTACGACCTCGCGGTGCAGAGCCCGGAATACGTGAAGGAACTGGTCACCCACCATGTCGGCGGTTATCTCAAGATCGCACCCGAACACACCGAAGGCGGGCCGCTGTCAAAGATGATGAAGCCGGGCATCGGCAGCTACGACCGCTTCAAGGCCATGTTCGAGCAGTACAGCCTTGAGGCCGGCAAGAAGCAGTACCTCATTCCCTACTTCATCGCTGCGCACCCGGGCACCACCGATGAGGACATGATGAACCTCGCCATCTGGCTCAAGCGCAATGGCTTCAAGGCCGACCAGGTGCAGACCTTCTACCCGAGCCCGATGGCCACCGCGACCGCGATGTACCACACGGATTTGAACCCGCTGAAGGGCATCAGCCGCGACCCGGCGCGTGCCGAAAAGGTTGACACCGTGCGCGGCGAACGCCGCCGCCGCCTGCACAAGGCCTTCCTGCGCTGGCATGACCCGAACAACTGGCCGCTGCTGCGCGACGCGCTGAAGGCGATGGGACGCGTTGACCTCATCGGCAACGGCAAACACCACCTGATTCCGAGCTTCCAGCCCAGCGGCGACGGCGGCTACACGAGTGCGCGGCGCAAGAACAGCACGGCAGCGGGCAGCCGCACGTCGGCGGTGACGCAGGGACGGCTGCTGACGCAGCACACCGGCTTGCCGCCGCGCGAAACCGGGGTCACGCCACAGGCACCCCGGCGGCGGCTCAAGCCGCGCTGAAGTCGAACCCCCCAAATGCGGGGTCCAGCGCGTGGGGTTGGGGCTCTTACGGGGCTGCCCGGCACGGCGGCGTGATAGCTTCATCGTCTTCCTGCTTTCTTGCCAAGGACCTTCCCATGCCGCGCTCCACGATGACCCGTTGGCTGACCGCCGCCGCCTGGGTCGGTGCCAGTTTCACCAGCACCGCAGCACTCGCCTTCAGCAGCCTGACGGTCTTTGGCGACAGCCTGTCCGACAGCGGCAACAACGCGCTCGTCATCGGCGCCAATGGCAGCCAGATCATCACCGGCAATAGCTACATCCCTTCGCAGCCCTACGCCCTGGGCACGTATTCCAACGGCGCCGTCTGGGTCAACAGCTTTGCTGCGGGCCTGGGCCTGCCGAGTGCTGCGGTGCCTTCGCTGGGTGGCGGTGGCAACAACGCTTACGGCGGCGCGCGCACGGTGCTGGACGGCAGCTTCTTCGGCTTTCCGCCCAGCGCCACCACTCAGCTGGTTAGTTATCTGGGCGGGCGGGCAGGCCGGCAACCTCGCGCCGGACGCGCTGTTCGTGATTGCCATCGGCGGCAACGATGTGCGCGACACCGGCGACGCGGTGCAGGCCAACCCTGCCAATGCCCTGAGCATCATCTCCGCCGCTGCCGGCGCCTACGCCATCGGTGTGGGCAATATGGTCGATGCCTTGCAGGCCCGTGGCGCCGGCAACATCGTGGTTTGGGGCGCGCCCGATGTCGGCAAGTCACCGGCTGCGTTGGCCGGCGGTGCCGCCGTTGCGGGCACCGCCACGTTCATCTCGGATGCCTTCAACCAGGCCCTGGCCTTTCGCCTGCTGGGCGAAGCCGGCGTGACGCCATTCAACCTCTCCGGCGTGGTGAATGCGGTGGTGTCCAACCCGGGCGCTTACGGCCTGAGCAACGTCACTGACGCGTGCGGCGCGGTGCTGGGCTGCAACCCCTCGCAGTACCTGTTCTGGGACGGCATCCACCCGACGTCGGCGGCGCAGCAGATCCTGGCCAGCGCGATGCTGGTGGCTGTGGTGCCCGAACCAGCGCTTGCACCGCTGATGCTGCTGGGTCTGGTGGGCGTGGTGGTTGCCGCGCGCCGCCGCGCCTGAAGCAGGCTCACACGCCGGCCAGCGCCAGCGCACGCACCAGCGTGTCCAGTTCGGCCTGCGTGTTGTAGGCCTGCACCGAGACGCGCACAAAAGTCTGGCCGCCGTGTTGTGTGACTGGCACCTCGATCCGGTGCTGCTCGAACAGGCGCGCACGCAGGCCTTCGGCGTCCGATGTGTACACGGGGATGGTCACCATCTGCGCAAAGCTGGCGTCAGCGGCAATCGGCAGCAGCCCGTTGCGCGCCGTCACGGTGTGCAGCGTCGCCAGGGCCTGTTCGTGGCACCGGGTGCGCAGTCGCGGCCAGTCATGGCGGGCCTGGAATTCGATTGCTGCCGGCACCGACAGAAAGGCCGCCAGGTCGCGCGTGCCCTGCCATTGCAGGCGGCGTTCGAAGCCGCTTTTTCCCGTGTAGGCGTCGAAGCCTGAATGCCCACCCGCGCCGGCCAGGTAGCCCCAGCTCACGACCGCGCCTTCGACTTCGGCCTGGCACTCGGGCCGCGCATGCAGGAAGGCCGAGCCTTTGGGCGCGCACAGCCACTTGTGGCAGTTGCCGGTGTAGAAATCGGCGCCGATTGCAGTCAGGTCCAGCGCCACCTGGCCCGGCGCGTGCGCGCCGTCGATGAGCGTGCGGATGCCGGCCTGGCGCGCGCCCTTGCAGAGATCAGCCACCGGAAAGATCAACGCCGTGGTCGAGGTGATGTGGCTGGCAAAGATCAGCTTCGTGCGCGGCCCGGCTGCGGCCAGCAAACGGCTCGCCCAAGTGTCGGGCTCGAAGGGCAGCAGCACGGCCACGCGCCGGTAGTGGGCGCCTGCGCGCTGGCAGACAAATTCCCAGGTCGCGTCGCAGGCGCCGTATTCGTGGTCGGTGCCCAGCACCTCGTCACCGGAGCGCAGCGCCAGTGAACGCGCCACGATATTGACGCCGGTGGTGGCGTTGGGCACGAAGACCAGGTCTTCGCCACTCGCACCCAGCGTGGCCCCCAACGTGGCGCGCGCGTCGGCCAACAGTTGGCCCGAGCGTCGGCCCAGAAACTGCACCGGGTTGCGTTCCAGCTCTAGCTGCCACTGCTGGTACTGCGCGAAAACTTCACGCGGGCAGGCACCGAATGAACCGTGATTGAGAAAGATCAGATTCGGGTCGAGCAGGAAGGCGTCGCGCATGGTGGGCGCATCTTCGCATTGGCCTGATCCACCGCCTTCTGCAGGGTGCGCTGTAAGACAGAACCTGACACGCGCGGGGGCGCTGCGCCGACAGTGACTCGGGCCATTGCCTTGTGCCAGGCCCTGCGCAGTGGTCCTATCTTCTGATCACCCGCCGCAGCACCGATTCGACAGGCCACCATGCACACCCAACCCGCCCCGCTGACTGCCTCACTGACTCTTCCAGTTAGCGCCATGTCCGCCAGCACCGGCTTCGAACTGCGTTTCGAGTCGCTCTTCCACCCAGGCCGAGCGTTAGCCTTCCCCTGCGATGCGCGAGGCTGCGTCGAACTCGACGGCTTGAGCGACCCGGCACGCCGCAACTACTTCTATGCTCGTACCGTGGTCGGCCGCGAATTTGCCAACCCGGCTGTGGTGCCGGGCCTGCGCAACCACTGAGCCACAGCACCACCGACTGCAGAGCGCCGCTGCGACACAATCCGGCGCCATGGCCACCGGAAGTTTGCTCGCCCTCATCGACGACATCGCCAGCGTGCTGGACGATGTGGCCGTGCTCAGCAAGATCGCCGCAAAGAAGACTGCAGGTGTGCTGGGCGACGACCTGGCGCTCAACGCACAGCAGGTTTCCGGTGTGGCCGCCAACCGCGAACTGCCGGTGGTGTGGGCGGTGGCCAAGGGCTCTTTCATCAACAAGGCGATCCTGGTGCCCGCTGCGCTGGCCATCAGCGCCTTTGCACCCTGGCTTGTGACGCCGCTGTTGATGGTCGGTGGCGCCTACCTCTGTTTCGAGGGCTTCGAGAAGCTGGCGCACCGCTTCATGCCCAGCCGCGATGAAGACGCCAGGCAGCACGCGCAACTGGCGCAAGCGCTGGCCGACCCCACGGTGGACCTGGTGGCGCTGGAGCGCGACAAGATCAAGGGCGCTGTGCGCACCGACTTCGTACTCTCGGCCGAGATCATCGCCATCACGCTGGGCACGGTGGCCAGTTCAACCTTCACGACGCAGGTCGCGGTGCTGACGGGCATCGCGCTGTTGATGACGGTGGGCGTTTACGGCCTTGTCGCCGGCATCGTCAAGCTCGACGACCTTGGCCTGTGGCTCAGCCGCCGCTCGGGCGCTGCAGCGCAGGCGCTGGGCCGCGGCATCGTGCGCGCCGCGCCGTGGCTGATGAAGACCTTGTCCGTCGCCGGCACGGCGGCGATGTTCCTGGTGGGCGGCGGCATCCTCGTGCATGGCGTGCCGGTGTTGAGCCACGCCATCGAGGCAGCCGTTCAGCCATTTGGCAAGGTCGCGCAACTGTTGTTGCCCTCGTTGGCCGACGCCCTGGTGGGTGTGCTGGCGGGCGCGGTGGTGCTTGCAGTCGTGCTGGCAGCAGCGCCGCTGGCACGCAAGCTCAAGCCTGCGGTCAAGGGTTGATGGCGAGCAGCTCCACCTCGAAGCGCAACACCGCGCCGGGCGGAATCTCGCCACCGCCCGCGCCCTTGTCGCCATAGGCGATGGCTGCTGGGCAGGTCAGCCGCGCCGTGCCACCCACCTTCATGCGCTGCACGCCTTCTGTCCAGCACTTGATGACGCGGTTCAGCGCAAAGCTGGCCGGCTTGTTGCGCTTGTAGGAGCTGTCGAATTCGCGCCCGTCGGGGAAGGTGCCGCGGTAGTGCACCTGCACCGTGTCGGAGGCTGCGGGTGAGGCGCCTTTGCCGTCTTTCAGTGACCGGAAAACCAGGCCGCTTGCCGTCACCACGGCGCCGCTTTCAGCCGCAGCGCTGACCAAAGGGTCGGGCTGGGCCTGCGCGGCAGGCAGGGTGGCGGCGAGGGCGAAGCATGCGGCGGCGAGGCTACGGTGCAAGGACGAAGGCATGGGCATGGGCATGGGCATGGGGTGGTCGGCGCAAAGGGGCGGGGCCTTGATGATCGCAGGCCGCCAAGCGCTTCAGCGCGCGCCGAACTCAGCCTTGAACCACTGGTTGACCATGCGCTTCTCAAAGGCCAGGTCTTCCTGGCGCATGCCGAGCAGCGGGCTGAACAGGTAGCTCATGTCCTGCAATTGCGCTTCGCCACTCTTCAGCGGGCGGCCGTCGGCTGACAGTGTGTAGCGCAGGCTCATGCGCGGCCAGTCGGCTCGGCCGCGCAGCACGCGCAGGTCGCGCCAGCGGAAGTGGTCGATTTCACCGGCCAGGTCGAGGTCGGTGATTGCCAGCTTCAGCACCTGGCCTGCGGGCAGTTGTTGACCCAGCTTTTGCAGGTGGGCGCCCAGGGACTGCATGACACGTTCGCGGTCGGTGCTGCTGCGGCCGGCGTCGGTGTAGGTTTCGGGCTTGAGCCATTGCACCTCGACGCTGCCGGCCGCCTGAGCTTGCGGAACTGCAAACGCACTGCACAGCGCGGCACTGAGAATGGATCGGAGCACGGTGTTCATGGGCCACTCCTTGATGGCAATCAACAGGGTATCGATGGTGCGCCTGGAGTGCTTCAGCCTGCACGGACTCTTTCGCAACTTTACGCAGCCGACCAACTGTCCTTCAGCGTCGTGATGCGGTTGAACACGGGCCGCTCCCCCGTGTGCTCGCTGCGGTCGGTGATGAAGTAGCCGTGGCGTTCGAATTGAAAGCGCTGCTCGCGCGCCGTGCCTGCCAAACCGGGCTCCAGGTAGGCCGCCAGCACCTGCTTGCTGCGCGGGTTCAGCACCTCGTGGAAGTCGCGCCCGCCGGCTTCGGGCTGCGCTTCGGTGAAAAGGCGGTCGTACAGCACCACGGTGGCTGGCAGCGCATCGTGCACCGAAACCCAGGTGATGGTGCCCTTGACCTTGACGGCGTCTGCGCCGGGCGTGCCGCTGCGGGTGTCGGGCACAACGCGCGCCAACACCCGCGTGACGCGGCCCTCAGCGTCTTTTTCGCAGCCGGTGCATTCAACGACGAGGCCGTACTTCAGCCGCACCTTGTTGCCGGGGAAGAGTCTGAAGAATCCCTTGGCAGGCACTTCGGCAAAGTCGTCGCGTTCGATCCACACCTCGCCGGAAAGGCCGAACTGGCGCAGACCCTGCTCGGGATGCTGCGGGTGCATCGGTGCGTGGCAGGCTTCGATGTGCGCGGCACTGCCGAAGACTTCGGCCCAGTTGCTAAGCAGCAGCGGCACCGGGTCCAGCACCGCCATCGCGCGCGGCGCCTGGCCGTCCAGGTCAGTGCGCAGACAGCCGTCGAGCACCGCATAGTCGAGCCAGATGTTGGTCTTGCTGGCACCGGTGCCGTCGGCCATGGCGCGAATGCTGGCCGGCGTGTAGCCGCGCCGGCGCATGCCAAAGAGCGTGGGCAAACGCGGGTCGTCCCAGCCGCTGACGATCTTCTCTTCGACGAGCGCGCGCAGCTTTCTCTTGCTGGTCACGACATAACTCAGATTCAGGCGCCCGAATTCGTACTGGCGCGGCAGCGGGCGGCTCAACAAACCCAGCGTCGCCAGCTGCTCCAGCAGCCAGTCGTAGAAGGGCCGCTGGTCTTCGAATTCCAGCGTACACAAGCTGTGCGTGATGCCCTCCAGCGCGTCCTCGATCGGGTGCGCGTAGGTGTACATGGGGTAGATGCACCAGCGCTCACCGGTGTTGTGGTGGGTGGCGCGCTTGATGCGGTACAGCGTGGGGTCGCGCAGGTTGATGTTGGGGCTGGCCATGTCGATGCGCGCGCGCAGCACGGCGGCACCATCGTCCAGTTCGCCGGCTTGCATCTGGCGAAAGCGGGCCAGGTTTTCAGCCGGCGTGCGGCTGCGAAAAGGGCTGTTGCTGCCGGGCGTGTTGAAGTCGCCGCGGTGCTTGCGCATGTCGTCGGCGCTCTGTTCATCGACGTAAGCCAGGCCGGCGTTGATGAGTGCGACGGCGGCGCGGTGCATGAAGTCGAAGTAGTCGCTGGCGTAGTAGAGGTGGGCGGTGCGGACGCCATCACGTTCGACGGTCCAGTCGAAGCCGAGCCAACGCACCGCTTCGATGATCGCGTCAACGTACTCCTGCTCTTCCTTCTCCGGATTGGTGTCGTCAAAGCGCAGGTGGCAGACCCCGCCATAGGCCTGCGCGAGGCCGAAGTTCAGGCAGATGCTCTTGGCGTGGCCGACGTGCAGGTAGCCGTTGGGTTCGGGCGGGAAACGGGTGCGGATGCGCGCCGGGTCTGGCGGCCCGGCTTGGTGGTGCGCAGCGTCACCGGGGCTGCCGCCGAAGTGGCGGCCGGCCAGCGCGCCGGACTCGAGGTCGCGTTCAATGATGGCGCGCAGGAAGTTGCTGGCGACCGCTGTTGTGACCGGTGTGGCGACCGGTGTGGCGACCGGTGCAACGTTGTCTTTGGAAGGGTCGTGGGCCATGCGCGCGCAGCATCAAAGTGAGCCGCGATTCTATCGAGCGCGGGGGCTGCGTTCAGCCGGTGCGTTCAGCGGGAAACCAGCGCATCGACGGCCACACGAACAGCAGCGCCAGCAGCGCGCCGCCGGCCACGTCCAGCGCCACATGCTGCTTGATGGCCATTGTGGAATAGACGATCAGCAGCACCCACAAGCCGTTCAGTGCGCGCGGCGGCCAGGGTGCGCGCAGTTGCCGCAACAGCCGGTCGATCCAGAACGCGCTGAAGATCGCGGTTGCCACGTGCAAGGACGGGCAGGCATTGCCCGCTGCATCCACACCCTGCAGCAGCGCGAATCCGGGGTGCAGCGCCACGTCCACCGGCCGTTGCGGCTGCGGCACGGCCGTGGGGAAGGCATAAAAAATCGCCAGCCCGGCAGCGCACAGTGCGCCCACCCACAGACCATAGGCCACCAACTGGCGCACAGTCGGCATGAACCCCGCAGGCAAGCCGACGTAAAGCCACAACGAGACGTAAGCCACCAGGGCTGTGGGCTGGAACGTGATCCACTGGTCCAGCAGCGTCAAGGGCATCTCGGTGACGGGCCGCACCGGGTGGCGCAGGACATGGAAGTAGCCGATGAAAAACAACCACATGAAGGCCGAGATGCCGGTGAACTTGAGCCAGAACCTTTCCCGCACCCGGCACAACAACACTTGCTGCCAGGCTTCAGGCGCGGGTTTTGTTGCCGACGCTGCGCTGATGGCCGGCAGCGTGGATGGGTCAGGATTGCGGCTCGGCGACACAGCAGGGGCGCCGTGGGCGCGGGGTCTGGACGCGTCGAGCCTACCATCGTGATTCGTCGTTCTGGCGACCCAGGTGCAGCCAATGATGTCGCGATAATTCGTCCTATCCCCGGCCCCTGCCCAAACCTTCCACCATGATCCTCATGCACCCGTGTCGCCCCTGTGTCCTTTGCTGCAAAGCCCCCGGGTGGGTGCGGTCATGACGTGGCTGTGCTTTCTGCTGGCCGCGACTTTGCTGTCAACGGCCCATGCCGCAGACGCGGTGGACGCTGCAACCCCCCGCAGTGCCATCCAGCCGCTGTGGGAACTGGGCCTGGGCGTAGGCGGCCTGCGCCTGCCGCACTACCGCGGCAGCGACCAGAGCCACACCCTGCTGTTGCCGGTGCCGTACGCCATCTACCGCGGCAAGATCTTCCGCGCCACGCGCGAAGGCGCACGCGCCGTGCTGCTGAACAGCGAGCGCGTCGATATCGACTTGAGCGTGGCCGCCAGCGCACCCACCAGCAGCGGCGACAACCGCGCCCGCGCCGGCATGCCCGACCTCGCTCCGACGGTGGCATTCGGCCCCAACCTGAATCTCACGCTGGCGCGTGGCACGACATGGAAGTTCGACCTGCGCCTGCCCGTTCACGCCGTCTTCACGCTGCAGCGGCATGCGCAGACGCTCGGCTGGACGGCCAGCCCTGTGCTCAATCTCGACCTCGTCTGGCAGGGCTGGGATGTGGGCATGCAGGCCGGGCCGATGTGGGCATCGCGCCAGTACCACGCCTACTTCTACGACGTGGCGCCGGCCTACGCCAGCGCCACCCGTGCCGCCTACAGCGCGCCCGCCGGCAACGCCGGCTGGCGCTGGACGGCCGGTGCCTCGCGCCGCTACGGCCAGTTCTGGGTCGGTGGCTTCGTGCGTGGCGACAGCGTCGGCGGTGCGGCCTTCGAGAGCAGCCCGCTCGTCAAGCAACGCAGTGCTTTCAGTGTCGGCCTGGCGATGAGCTGGATCTTCGCGGTCTCGGATGAGCGCGTTGCCATTGACGACTGAAACCCTGGCCGCGCGCACGGCGTGGTGGCCGCTGGCCTGGCTGGCGCTGCAGGCGCTGCTGCTGCTGCTGGGGCTGATGTCAATTGTCGGGAGCCTTGTGGCATTGCTGCTCTACCCGCTGCTGCCGCGCGCCGCCGGCCGGCGCTTCGGCCGCGCCCTCATCGCCTACGGCTACCGCATCTTCTGGCGCATCGCCGCCACCAGCGGCATGCTGCGGCTGCACGCCGATGTGCTGGACACGCTGCGCGACGAAGGCGGCCTCATCATCATCGCCAACCATCCGAGCATGCTGGACGCGCTGATGCTGGTGGCGCGCCTGCCCAAGAGCGCCTGCATCATGAAGGCAAGCCTGGTGCGCAACCCCTTCCTGGGCCCGGGCGCACGGCTGGCGCGCTACATTCGCAATGACTCGGCCTACGGCATGATCCAGTGCGCCGTGAAGGACCTGAAGGACGGTGGCCAGCTGGTGCTGTTCCCCGAAGGCACACGCACCACGCAGTGGCCCGTCAACCCCTTTCACGCCAGCTTTGCGCTCATCGCCAAACGCGCCCAGGTGCCGGTGCAGGCGGTCTTCATCGACACCCGCTCGCCCTACCTTGGCAAGGGCTGGCCGCTGTGGCGGTTGCCGCCGCTGCCGATTGAATTTTCGGTGCGCCTGGGGCCACGCTTCGCGCCGACGCAGGACCACCATGCCCTGCTGGCCGAGGCCCAGGCCTGCTTTGTGGCCGGCGCACAGGCGCAGCCTTCGCAAGCTTCGCAGCCTGCGCAGCCCCCGAAGCCTGCGCCGCACGCGCCGCCTGCGCAGCGATGACGCCGTCCACGAGCCACCTCGTGCTCATCCCCAGCTACAACCCGGGCACCACCGTCCATGCCACCGTGGCGGCGGCGCGCGCGGTGTGGAACCCGGTGTGGGTGGTGGTGGACGGCAGCACCGACGGCAGCGCGCAGGCGCTGCAGGCGATGGCGCAGCAAGACCCCGGCCTGCGCGTGTGGCTGCTGCCGCACAACCAGGGCAAAGGCGCGGCCGTGCTGCACGGCGCCACGCTGGCCGCGCAGGCCGGCTACAGCCACGCGCTGACGATGGATTCCGACGGCCAGCACCCGGCGGCGCTGATCCCCCAGTTCATGAAAGCCTCGATCGCGCAGCCGGGCGCCATGGTGCTCGGCCGCCCGCTGTTCGACGCCAGCGCGCCAATGCTGCGCGTGCGCGGGCGGCGCGTGTCGAACTGGTGGACAAACCTGGAAACGCTGGGCGCGGGCATCGCCGATTCGCTCTACGGTTTTCGCGTCTATCCGGTGCACGAGCTAACCGCCGTGATGCGCGGCCAGCGCTGGATGCGGCGTTTCGACTTCGACACCGAAGCCGTCGTGCGCCTGGCCTGGCGCGGTGTGAAGCCGATCAACATCGACGCGCCGGTGAAGTACCTGAGCGCGGCCGAAGGCGGTGTCTCGCACTTCCAGTACGGCCGCGACAACCTGCTGCTGAGCTGGATGCACAGCCGGCTGATGGTGGAATTCGTGCTGCGCCTGCCACTGCTGCTGTGGCGCAAATGGCGAAGCCTGCCGCCCTTTCAAAGCTGAAGGCCCCTCACTCGGCGAGCACCGCCTCAGGCTCGTCTGCCAGAGGCGCAAACAGCAGGCTCGCACCGCCCCGCACCGGCCCGCCGGCAAAGTCGATGGCCGCGCACAACGCGCAGCCATCGGCGGCCGGGTATTCGTTGGCGGCGCGGTCCAGGATCTGCGTCGCCAGTTCGCGCAAGCGCGTTGCCGACTGCTGCAGCACGACCCGGAAAGTGGCCGCGTCAACGCGGTCGGCCAGGCTGCGGTTGAGTTCCACGAACCACGGCAGCGCAGCCTGGTCGAGCATGACGGGGCGGTTGCGTTTGCGGCTGTGTTGGCACAGTTCGCGCACGAAGTCCTGCACCGCCTGGTTGAGCGGCTGCATGCCCACCATCTCGGCCCGCAGGTGCGACAGCGCGACGAGGTCGGTCAGGCCTTCGTGGAAGTAGAACTTGGCCAGCACACCCCAGTAGTAGGTGTAGTCCCAGAACACCTTGATCGGCAGCACCTCGGGGTCGCCGAAAATGCCGTACTGGTCGACATACAGCGCCAGCGTGTTGTCGTAGAACGAGCGGAACACCTGCTCGAAGACGCGCGTGTGCGCGCCCAGCTGCTGGCCGGCGTGGTCGCGTGCCACCAACTCCGTGATGTAGGTGTTGCCCATCGCGATGAAGTCGCTGCCGGGTGAATAGAAGGGGTCGAGGAAGCGCCCGGCCTCGCCCGCCAGCGCCCAGCGGCGGTCGGAGAAGACCTGCTCGCAGTCGTACGAGAAGCGGCGGAAGTAGGCAAAGTCCTGCAGCTTGTCGCGCTTGCCGTCGAGCTCGTCGAAGAGGCGCGGCTGGTGCTTGCGCAGCCAGTCCATCGCGCGCTCGAAGGTGTTCATCTTCGAAAGCGCGTGCCAGCGCGGGTCGGCCACGATGCCCACCGAATGCGAGCCCGAAGCCAGCGGAATCAGCCACACCCAGTAGCCCGCGCCGACGAGGTGGTTGGTTGACAGCCAGCGCGTGGGCGTGATGCAGCGCGCCTGCCAGGCCGCGTCATGCGACCAGTCGTCCACTTTGATGTGCTCGCTGATGCGGAACCACACCGCATGCGCGGCGTGTGCGTTGTCGCGCGCCAGGCCGAGCTTCTTCTTGATGAGCCCGGCGCGGCCGGACGCGTCGATGAGCCAGCGCACCTGCACGCTCTGTTCTGCGTCGTCGGCACGCTGCCAGCGCACGCTGTGCAGGCCATCTTCGCGGTCGGAGAGCGTGAAGGCGCGCACCACGGCGCCGTCGATGAATTCGACACCCCTGCGCTGTGCTTCCTGGGCCAGGAAATTCTCGAAGATGCCGCGGTCGATCTGCCAGCTGGCCACCGGGAGCGGGCGGCTGGCGCCGAGTTCGGTCACGGCTTCGATGTCGCGCCGGCCTTCGCTGAAGAAGAAGCGGAAGCCGAACTTCTTCAACTGCGCGTGTACCAGGTGCTGCTTCAGGCCGAGCACGTTCTCGAAGTACTGCGCGCCGATCTCGACTGTCGATTCACCCACCTTGTGGCAGGCCTCGGGTACCGGGTGGGCGCGGCGTTCCAGCACCATCACGCGCAGTGCAGGCAGGCGCTGGCGCAACTGCAGCGCCAGCGTCAGGCCGGCAAGGCCGCCGCCCATGATGATGAGGTCGTGGCTGGGTTCGGGTGGGGTCATGGGGAAGCGGGTGGGTGCCGAATGCAGGCCTGCATCATGCCGCAGCGTCGGGCGCGTTCAGAGGCAGGCGGTGCAGTCGAAGTTGAAGGTGGAGCGCGGCCGACAGCGGCCAGACCAGGGTGCAGCCGTCGCCCAGCGCCAGCGCTTCGAACAGCGGCAATGCAGCAGCGCTGGCGTTGGCAGCCAGCGCCTGCGCGGCGGCCGAGCGCAGCGGGGTTAGCGGTGGTGGCGGCGCTGGCAGTGGTGCAGACGCGCCGCCAGGCTGCAGCGCCCAGTCCAGCGCCCACTGGCTGTTCACGCTGCGCGCAGGCGCCAGCACCAGGGCCAGCGCCAGCAGGCCGCGGCTGCGGTTCACCGACACCAGCGGCCCGCAAGCCGGCGTGTCGTAGGCGACCAGCATCACGGGCTGTGCATCGGCCTCGCACTGCACGCAGGCTTCCAGCAGGCCGACTGCAAAACTCTCATCGAAGGACGCCAGCGCGGTGCTCGCCGCCATGCTGCCGCTGCCGATGGCCCAGTAGCCCGATGCGGCGTTGTGAACGGAATGGTGAAAGCGTGTCGGCGACAGCAGCAGCGCATCGGTGGCCAGCGTCTTGCACAGCGCGTCGGTGACGGCCAGGTCGCCGTGGGTGGAGCAGAAGACGCTGGCCACATCGGCGGCGCGCTGGCCCGACTGCGCGAGTGCCCGCGTCGCCACTTCAAGCGCCACCAGCACGGCGTCGGGCGCGCGGCGGCGTTCGTTGGCGGCCAGCAGTTCGGGTGCGGGCCGGGGCAGCACGGAGGCGGGCGCGCCTGCGACGGCCTCGCCGCGCAGCGCCTGCTGTGCAGAATCCCAGCCCGGCAGCGTGGGCGACCAGAGCGCGATGCCGTCGAGCCAGAGCCGGTATGTCACGCGATCGCTCCTGCTGCCCCGCGCCCGAAGATCAACACGCAGTTGTTGCCCCCAAAGCCGAAGGAGTGGCTGGCCGCGACCCGCACATCGCGGGTCTGCCTTGCCACTGGAGCCGGCTGCAACTGGCGCGCAAACGTGGCGCCCATTGCCGGGTCGGCAGCTGCCGTCTGCGGCGTGCCGGCGCAGAAACCGTGGCGCAGCGCGAGCAGGCTGACGAGCGCGCCCACGATGCCGGCCGCGCCCATCGTGTGGCCCGTCAGCCCCTTGGTGGCGCTGGCGTGTACGTCGGCGCGGTAGCGGCGCGCGACCAGCGCGGCTTCGACCTCGTCGTTGCGCGCCGTGCCGGTGCCGTGCAGGTGCACGAAATCAATCGCTGCGGCGCCGTCCCCGCCCAAGCCTGCCAACCCGGCACGCACCAGCGCCGCGTCCAGCGCGCGTTCCGCGCCTGCGCCTTGCGGGTGCGGCGTGGACATGTGGTGGGCGTCGTTGCTCTCGCCATAACCCAGCAGTTGCAGGGCATCGGCGCTCGACTGCCCGGGTGGCGCACGTTCCAGCAGCGCGAAGCCGGCCGCTTCGCCGACGCTGATGCCGCGCCGCGTGGCACTGAAGGGGCGGCACGGTTCGGGCGACAACAACTGCAGCGCCGCAAAGCCGAACAGCACGCTGCCACACAGCGCGTCCACGCCGCCCACCACCACCGCGTCGGCCAGGTTCAGGCGCAGCCAGCGTTCGGCTTGTGCAAAGGCCTTGGCGCTCGATGAGCAAGCCGTCGACACCGTGGCGCAGGGCCCCTGCAGCGCCAGCGCTTGCTGCACGAAGGCAGTGATGGCGTGGATGGAGTTGAGGCTTTCGCTGCGCAGCGCGGGCGGGAAGCCGCCGTCGGCGGCCGGCGCTGCATAGGCCTGCTCCGACACGCCGATGGTCGATGCCGATGTGCCCAGCACCAGCCCCACGCGCACCGCGCCACGGCGCTGGCGCGCCGCCGCCACTGCGGCCATGAAGCCGTCGGCCTGCAGCCCGAGCCAGGCCGCGCGTGTGGCGCGGCAGTCCCAGTGCGCCAGTGCGCTGGGCAGCGGCTGCGCTTCGATGGCGGCCATGCGGCCGATCCAGCAGTCCAGCGGCGTGGTCGTGAAGTCGTTGCGCCGCAAGCCGTCGTCGCCGCGTTGCAGCACTGCGGCCAGCGCCGGCAGGCCGACGCCGGTGGCGCAGGCCAGACTCTGCGCCACCACCGTCACGGGCTTTATGCGCTGCATCGTCATGCGGTGCACGACACGGGCAGCAGCCGCCGGTCGAGCCAGTCGGACCACAAAGGGCGCCAGGCCGACCAGTCGTGGCCGCCCGCCACCACGCTCACCTGCGCGGCAGGCAGGGTCTGCGCCAGCAGGCGGTGGCCCTCGGCAAAACGGTCCTCGCGGCCGTAACCCAGGTGCAGCGTCGGCGCATCGGCGGGCCGCGCCGACAGCCATTGCCACAGGTCGTGGTCAACGTCGTCGGCGCCGCGCGGCCTGGCGGCCTGACGCCAGCGCACCGGCCCGCCGGCGGCGGCCACCTCCTGCACCAGCGTGCGCCGGCCGAGGTAGGGCGCCAGCGCCACGATGCCTTCGATCTGCCCCGGGTGGCGCAGCGCATAGCCCATGGCCACAAAGCCGCCGAGCGAGATTCCGGCCAGCCAGACGCGCCGGTAGCCGCGCGCGCGGTAGGGCTCGATGATGTCGCTGCGCAGGCGGTCGAGCACGCTGCCGTCGAAGACGTATTCCAGCCCCGCGCCGGCCACTACCAGGTCCACCGCCAGTTGGCGCGTTCGCACCGACTGAACCATGCCCTCAGCCAACATCTCGGCGGGTTGCATGTTGGCGCCAGGCAGCAGCACCAGCAGCACGGGTGCCTGCGCGGTGCAGGCGCGGTCGTCCTGCAACAGGTCCATCGTGACGGGGCTTGGCCGCCAGAGTGCGCCGCACCCGCTCAGCAGCGCCGTGCTGAAGCCCGACACCAGCGCCCTGCGCGTCGCCATTTGCGTCACCGTCACCGTCAGCAGCGCCCACTGCTGCAGGTGGCCAACAGCGGCACGATCCTTGAAGAAATGTTCATGCCCGCTCCGCGCCTGGGTGAGGGTGGATTCGGGCCACCACAGGGGGGTGCGGCCCGGGCATGATCGTAGTGCAGGTGTCGGACACGCGGCGTAGGCCGGCGCCGCGCCAGGCCCACCGCAGGACGCCGGGCAACCGGCAGGGCGCGCAGCAAAAACGCAGCCGCTGAAGCGGCGCTGCGCCCCAGGTCAGGGGATGACTTGCACCGAAGCCGGTACCGAGCCTTGGCGTGCGGTGAACCGCACCTTGACGGCGACGGCGTTGTTCAGCGTGCTGGTTTCGGGCAAGACCTGATTCGGGTTGACATGCACCTCCAGCACATAGTCGCCCGTCTTCAGCTGGTCGATCTGCAGGTACTGGCCGTCCAGGTAGGCGTTGTAGGTGTCGGACCAGCCCGAGGACAGGCCCTGGTTGCCGCTGCAAGCCGTGAAGGTGGGCGTCGGGTTCGCGCTCGCGCTGTAGAGATCGGAGTCGATCATGCAGAACCCCAGCTTGCCGCCAGCCAGCAGCGACTTGTTCCTCAGCGCCTGCGCCAGCACGGCCGCATTCACCGTGGCCGTCACGGGTTGACTCAAGTCCCGCAGCGCCACCCAGGTGTCGTAACCGCCTGGCGTCCACAGCCGATGTTCCGCATAACCCTTCAGGTGCAGGTGTCCGTGGCAAGCCGACAGCGCGTACAGCGCCGGGCAATTCTGCGGGTTGCCGATCACCAACGCGCCGGGGCCGATGTTGGGTGTGCTGGTGGCGAAGCGCAGCAGGGTCTTCCAACCAGGCCCCGAGACAAAGCCTTCCTGCACCGCGCACGACGTCGGACTGAGCTTCTCTTCGCTGACCGACAGGTACTGCGCGAGCTTGCTCGCACTCACGATCAGGTCCGGCAGTGCGCCACCGTTGTTGGTGGCGCACGGCCCCGTGTCGGCGTGGGCCAGCAGCGGGCACAGCGCCAAAGCCGCCGCCAATCCCGCCGCCCACGCCACCGAAGAAGCACGCCAGCCAACGCCACTTGAAGACTTCATCAATACGGCTCCCGATCCAGACCTGGCACTGTGACCCGGGCCTGCCACAGGCAGGCCCTGAAGAATCGACCTCAAGGGCCGGTGTACTTGTTGCCGAAGATCAAGGTGCGGTCACTGGTTCCCATCCTGACCACCACGGTTCTTGAGGGCGAGGCCAGGGTCCGGTTGTCCAGGATGTTGGCCGTGACGGCAAAGGTGTAGCGGATGTCCCAGGTCGCCTCTTCGACCACCGTGTAGTCACCTGGGGGCAGGGCGCAGACCTTCAGCAGCGGCTCCTTGCCGCCGGTGATGCCGGTCCAGAGCCGGCCCTGAACTTCGGTGCCCATGGCGTCATAGACCCGCACCGGCCAGATCAGGTACGGATCGGTGGCATCGAAGCGCCCGTTGCCGTTCATGTCCTCGAACTTCAGGATCGTCAGGCAGACCGAGCGGCGCGCCCTGACCTTGAAGTTGTCGGTCTTCGAAGCCGCCGGCAGAAAGCCGTGGAAGTAGCCGGGGTTGTAGCCGTTGTCAACGATGTCCGGGTTGCCGGCAAAGCTGCCGACCGGCGTCGCCCAGACTTTGTATTCGCCGCCGTTGTTCGGCGTGTCCAGGAAGGGGCAGAGTTCGACCGTCACGGAGCCGTGGTCCACATCAAGCCCGGTGTCATGGTCGCCCGGCACTGCCGGCGCAATGCGCGACGTGATGAGCCCGCCAACCACCGTGAAGCGGCGATAGCGTTGTGCGTCGGTGCT
>JANNGN010000026.1:0-18089 GCA_031403895.1 Rubrivivax sp.
AGGAGACGGAGCCGTCGGTGCCCAGGTTGCCGCCATTCTTGCTGAAGGCGTGGCGAACGTCGGCGACGGTGCGCACCTTGTTGTCGGTCATGCAGTCGACGATGATGGCCGCGCCAGCGATGCCATAGCCTTCGTAGCGGATTTCTTCGTAGCTGACGCCCTCGAGGTTGCCGGTGGCCTTGTCGATGTTGCGCTTGACGGTTTCCACCGGCAGGTTCACGGCCTTGGCTTTTTCGATCGCCAGCCGCAGCCGCGGGTTGGCCGATACGTCGCCGCCGCCCAGGCGGGCCGCGACCATGATTTCGCGGATCACGCGCGTCCAGGCCTTGCCGCGTTTTTCATCCTGCCGGCCCTTGCGGTGCTGGATGTTGGCCCATTTGGAATGACCTGCCATGGGGTCTTGTGCTCCTGAATATCAACAGCCGATTTTACCTGCTGGGCGCGCCGCCGCAGCCCTGCCTGCAACAGGCGGCTTCCCAGGCGCAGGAAGTGCCGCTACCGTTGCCACTTTCACAGGAAAAACCATGGACTTCGACGGATTCATCGGCAAGGGCTGGGACGAGCACGTCAAGGACGCGCCCGGCGTCGCAGCGCGGCTGCAAAGCGAAGGCGTGGCGCTGCTCAGCAGCGCCGCGCAGATCGTGCCGCTGGCGCATCTGGCCCACCATGTGATGGGCGAACACCTGGGCCGCTGGCAGGAAGGATTGCAGTTTCAAGAGCGGCTGGCCGCGCTGCCGCTGTGCGAACCCGGTGGCACAGCAGCGCAGGCACTGCGCCGCTTCATGGCCAGCCTGCAGCTCGCGTCCGGCACCACCGGTATGCGCGACGTGCGCGACGCGCTCGGCACCTCGGACCGCATCCGCGTCACCGCGATGGCCGCAGCCAGCCTGGGCGAACACGACACCGCGCGCGCGCAGCAGCTCTTGCAGGACGCGCTGCTGCAGGCCGAAGCGACTGCCCTGCCCGCCACCGACCCTGCCAACCGCGCGCTGGCCATCAGTGGCAACGACCTGGCCGCCACGCTGGAGGAAAAGCCGCAGCGCAGTGCGCAAGAGCGCGCACTGATGATCCTGGCCGCGCAAACCGCGCGCCACTACTGGGCCATCGCCGGCGGCTGGCTGGAAACCGAACGCGCCGAATACCGCCTGGCGATGACGTGGTTGCAAGCGGGTGACCCGGCGCAAGCGCGCCAGCACGCGCAGAACTGCCTGGTGACCGTGGAAGCCAACAACGCCCCAGCGCTGGAACGCTTTTTCGGCTGGGAGGCGCTGGGCCGGGTGGACCGCAGCGCCGGCAACAGCAGCGGCCACGCGCTGGCGCTGGAACAAGCCGGGACCGCCTTTGCGGCACTGGACGCCAGCGACCAAGGCTGGTGCCAGGCCTCGCTGGACAAGCTGCGGGCGGCCTGACGATGCGGCGCCGCTAGACTCGCCGCGCAACAACCCCACCTGACCTTTTCGCCGCCGCTGGAGACCTGCATGCCCGACCCGATCCTCGTTGCCCAGCACGGCAGCATCGAATGTTTCCTGCTGCCAGGCCTGGCCAACCGCCACGGCCTGATCACCGGCGCCACCGGCACCGGCAAGACCATCACGCTGCAGACGCTGGCCGAAAACTTCAGCAAGCTCGGCGTGCCGGTGTTCATGGCCGATGTCAAGGGTGACCTCACCGGCATCACGCAGCCCGGCAGCCTGAGCCCGAAGCTGGCGGCAGTGATCAAGGAGCGTGGCCTGCCCACGCCCGAGAGCGTCCCCTGCCCGGCCACGCTGTGGGACGTGTTCGGCACCCAGGGCCACCCGGTGCGCGCCACCGTGTCCGACATGGGCCCGCTGCTGCTGGCACGCATGCTGGCGCTGAACGAGACACAGGCCGGCGTGCTGAACCTGGTTTTCAGAATCGCCGACGACAACGGCATGCTGCTGCTGGACATGAAAGACCTGCGCGCGATGCTGCAGTTCGTGGGCGACAACGGCAGTCAGTTCACCACCGAATACGGCAACGTCAGCGCGGCCAGCGTGGGCGCCATCCAGCGCGGCCTGCTGCAGATCGAGGAGCAAGGCGGCGACAAGTTCTTCGGCGAGCCGATGCTGAACATCGCCGACTTCATGCAGACGGTGGACGGCAAGGGTGTGATCAACATCCTCACCGCCGACAAGCTGATGAACGCGCCCCGGCTGTACGCGACCTTCCTGCTCTGGATGCTGTCGGAGCTTTTTGAACTGCTCCCCGAAGTGGGTGACCTTGAAAAGCCCAAGCTCGTGTTCTTTTTCGATGAAGCGCACCTCCTGTTCAAGGACGCACCGGCCGCTCTGACCGAGCGCATCGAACTCGTCGTGCGCCTGGTGCGCAGCAAGGGCGTGGGCGTCTATTTCGTGACGCAGAACCCGCTCGACGTGCCCGACACCGTGCTGGCGCAGCTGGGCAACCGCGTGCAGCACGCGCTGCGCGCCTTCACGCCGCGCGACCAGAAGGCGGTGAAGGCGGCCGCCGAGACGATGCGCGCGAATCCGTCCATCGGCGACATGGCCACTGCCATCACCGAGCTGGCGGTGGGCGAAGCGCTGATCAGCTTCCTCGACGCCAAGGGCCGCCCGAGCGTCACCGAGCGCGTCTTCGTGCTACCGCCGGGCAGCCAGATCGGGCCCATCACGCCCGAGCAACGCAAGGCGCTGATCCAGGGCTCGCTGGTGGCGGGCGCCTACGAGAAAACCGTGGACCGCGAGTCGGCCTACGAGAAGATCAAGGGCCGTGCGCTGGCCTCGGCAGACAACGCTGCGCCTGGGGCCAACCCTGGCGGCCTGACGATGGGCACGCCGGTCGCGGGCGGCGCAGCGGCAGCCCCGGCCCCGGCAGGCGGCGGCATGATCGACAGGATGAAGGACATGATGTTTGGCAGCACCGGCCCGCGCGGCGGGCGCCACGCCGGCCTGGCCGAGCAGGCGGCCTCGTCGGCGGTGCGCAGCATCGGCTCTGCGGTCGGGCGCGAGATCATCCGCGGCGTGCTCGGCTCGCTGCTCGGCGGCACGCGCCGGCGTTAGCCGACGCCTCGAAGTCCTTGGCAACGTTGATGCAGCGCAGCGACGGCCTGCGGCTGTCGATCCAACAACGGCTGCAGGACACGCCGGTGCAGTCGGTGGCAAGCACCGACTTGCGCCGCGCCGCCGTGGCGCTGGTGCTGGTGGACGCCGGCTTCGGCGCCGACCTGCCGGGCTTTGCGCAGCATCCGGACTGGAGCGACGACGCGGCCTTCCTGCTCACCCGCCGCGCCACCACACTCACGCGCCATGCCGGCCAGTGGGCGCTGCCGGGCGGACGCATCGATGCAGGCGAAACGGCGCAGGCCGCCGCGCTGCGCGAACTGCACGAAGAACTGGGCCTGCAGCTGCCGCCTGCCCGCGTGCTGGGAAGGCTCGATGACTACACCACACGTTCAGGTTATGTCATCACACCCTTTGTCGTCTGGGCTGAATCCGGGGCTGAACCGGCGCTGGCACTCGACGCGGCGGAAGTCGCCAGCGCCCACCGCATCCCGCTGACCGAACTGCTGCGCGCCGACGCGCCGCTGCTCGACCCGCCGCATGCAGGCCACCACCAGCCTGTGCTGCGCATGCCGCTGGGTGCGCACTGGGTGGCCGCGCCAACGGCCGCCGTGCTCTACCAGTTCAGCGAATGGTGCCTGCACGGCCGGCCGACGCGCGTGGCGCACTTCGACCAGCCGCGCTTCACTTGGCGTTGACATCTGGCGTTAGGCACCCAGCCGGGCCTGGCGCGCGCTCAGGGTGATCTGCATGCCGTCCGTCACGGCAGCGCTTCAGCCGCCGGCACGGCGGTCACGCGCGCCGCCGCAGCCAGCTCGGCCAGCACATGGTTGGCGAAATAGCTGTTCGGCGAGTCGGGCTCCAGCGCCGCCACCACCAGGTTCGCCAGCGGTTGCGCCAGGCTGACGTACCAGCTGCCAGCGGGCGCGGCCAGGCGCGCCGCGTCGGTGACCACCTGCACCAGGCGCACGCGGTAGCCGTCGTCGAGCGCGCCGCGCACGTCGGGCCGCGCGCCGTCGGTGCGCGATGTTTCGCGCCAGGCTTCGGCCTGCAGTTCGGTCGCCGCGCGCAGGCGCTGCACCTGCACACCCAGCGCCTGCAGGCGTTGCACGGCGTCGTCTGCGCTGGCCGCCAGCCAGTAGCCGCAAGGGCGCGGGCGGCTGACGACGGGGCGCAGCGTGAGCGACGAAAACCACTGCACGCTGACCGCCTTGTCGGCACCCGTCACCGGGTCGAGCATCAGCAGATCGCGCTGCTCGGCCGTCTGCGCGGCCAGCACGACGACGCTGCCGGTGCAGGCGCTGGCGGCGGTGTTGGCATTGGCCTCGCGCCGCAGCGCCAGCAGCGCGGCTGCATGGGCGGCGGCGCTGGCCAGGATGCTCTTCAACGCCACCACATGGCTGTGTACACGGCGCTGCAGGTGCAGCCGGCCGATGCCCACACCACGGCTTTCGAGCAGGATGCTGATGGTGTTCTTCAGGCCGTACACATTGCGCGCGGTGTCGGGCTGCGCACCGCCCATGCTCAGGCGCAGGTCGGTGGGGTTGGTGGGGTTTGTGTAGTACCACTCGGCGCTCAGACCCGCCTCTTTCAAGGCCTGCAGCAGGGGCTGTCGGAACCACTCTTCACTGGCGCGGGTGATGGCAACCGGCAGGTTGGCCGTCATGGCGTACTGCAGCAGCAGGTCATAGCGCTGGATCGCGCCGAACTTTTGCAAGTAGCGGCCGACCACGGTGTGCTCGTGCGAATCCACCACCACCACGGGCCGCCATTCGCGCATCAGAAGGCCCTGCGCCTGCGCTTCGGGCGTGCGCAGCAGCAAGTGGTCGCGGTTGATGTCCAGGCCGTTCGCCGAGCGCCGCACGCCGAGGTCGGCGCCGTCGGGGTTGGCGCGTGGCAGCACGACGACGTCGATCTTCTGCAGCAGCGGCGCCAGCTCGGCGCTGGCCAGTTGCTGCGCCAGTGCCAGCAGCGCTTCGGCGCCAGCCGGTTCGTCGCCATGCTGCTGGCCCACCAGCAGCACGGCCGGGCGGCCGGGGCCGCTGGAAAAGTGCAGCGCTTCGATCGCCAGACCCGCCTGCGAACGGCCCGCCACCAACAGGCGCGGACCCTGCGGCGCGGCAGCCAGGGCGCGCAGCGCGGCGTGCAGTTCATCGTTCGTGGTGAACGTGTCGCGCCCGGCGCGCAAGCCCGGTGTGGCGTAGGACACGGCGGGCTCGGCAAACCGCGCCGCCACGGCTTCGGCGTAGGGCAGGTCGGCGCCTGCGGCCCAGCCGGCCGTCGTGCAGGCCAGGACGGAAAGGATTGATCTCAAACGATTCATCTTCAGCTTCCCTCAAGCCGGTGATGGTGCCACCGCCGCACGCGCTGCAAGTGACAATGCCGCGCGCTGCAGTGGCGCAGGGCTGGAGGACCGAATGCTGAAGTGGCTGTTGATCGTGCCCGTGGCGCTGGCGCTGCTGCTCATCCTGGCGGGCCAGCTGGGCCTGCTGCGCGGCACCGCGCCCAACAACCTGGGCCTGCGCGACGGCAAGCTCAAAGCGCCGTCGAATTCGCCCAACAGCGTCAGCAGCCAGGCTGCACTGTGGCCCGGCCACCCGCAGGCCGAGACCGCGCGCATCGCGCCGCTGCCAGTGGCGGGTGATGAAGCGGCCACGATGGCGCGCATCCAGGCCATCGTGAAGGCCACACCCGGCGCGACGGTGATCAAGGCCGAGAGCGGCTATCTCTACGCCACCTTCAGCACGCGGCTCCTGAAGTACACCGACGACGTGGAGTTCTGGTTCGACGCAGCGCAGCGCGTGGTGCAGGTGCGCTCGGCTTCACGGCTGGGGCACGGGGACCTTGGCGTCAATCGGGCACGCGTGGAGGCAATCCGGGCCCAGCTCGGCGCAGGCTGAGAATCTGAACACGCGCTGAGCCCGCAGACCGCGCCGCGCCGGCCCGCGCTGGCGACGGCAGCCGCCGTTTCGTCGCGCCATGCTGGCAGCGCGTGCATGCGACAGCGACAGTGCGGCCCAAGCCGAAAGGCGCAGCCGGACTGCCCACCATGATTCTGCAAATCCTCAGCCACACGCCACTCTGGGTCTGGGCCCTGCTCGCGGCCCTGCTTGGGTTGGGCCTGTGGCAGCGCCGCGCAAGGCGTGTGCGACGCGGCCAGTTGCTGGCGCTGCCGCTGGCGCTGCTGGGGCTGGGCTTGTGGTCGATGGCGCCGGGCTTCGTCGCCCAGCCGGTGGCTGCGGTGCTGTGGCTGGGCGCAATCGCTGGCGCCACCGCGCTTGGCCTGCGCTTGCCGCGGCCTGCCGCCGCGCGCTGGCTGCATCAGGAAGCACGGTTTTTCCTGCCCGGCAGCTGGGTGCCGCTGCTGCTGATCGTGGCTATCTTCTGCCTGCGCTATGGCGCCGGCGTGGGCCAGGGTCTGCACCCCGAATGGCGCGGCATGGCGACGGTGCAGTGGCCGCTGGCGCTGCTGTTCGGCAGCTTGAGCGGCCTCTTCCTGGGCCGCGCGCTGGGCCTCTTGCAACTGACGCGGCCCACAATCGAGCGCGATGTTCATGCGCAAGCCCGCGCCCAAGCCCGTGCCCAAGTCGATGCCCAAGCCCAGTAAAGCTGCCGCCCGCGACACGCCAGCCGGTGCGGCTGCGCCGCTGCGCCGCAAGGTGTGGCGCCACGTCTGGGTGGTGGGCGGGCTGTGCCTGGGCATCGCGCTTTTCCTGACAGCGCTGGAAGGCCACGGCTTCTTCACCAAGCTCGTCTATTCGCTGAGCATCGGCACCGCCTGCACGCTGATCGTGGACGGCACGCGCCAGGCCGTGGCCTGGGCCGGCAACTGCATGCGCCGCAGCCGCGGGCTGCCGCCGCTGGTACACAACGGGGGCTGGGCTGCAGCGCTGCCGGGCGGTCTGCTGGCCTTGCTGCTGGGCCCATCGCTCGGCATGACGCTGGGTGATCTGCTGACCGGCAAGCAGTCGCCGAGCCTGTTCCAGCTGGACAGCACCAACACCCGTGTCACGCTGGCGCTGAGCCTCGTGGGCACCGTGATTTCCTTCGTCGTCATCAGCACCCAGGAACGCCTGAGCACCGCACGCGCGTTGGCCGAAGCGGCGCAGCGGCAGGCGGCAGAGACGCAGCTGCGGCTGCTGCAGTCGCAGCTGGAGCCGCACATGCTGTTCAACACGCTGGCCAACCTGCGCGTGCTGATCGGCCTGGAGCCAGCACGGGCGCAGGCCATGCTCGACCACCTGATCAACTTCCTGCGTGCCACGCTGAATGCATCGCGGCTGGCGGCGCACCCGCTGGCGACCGAGTTCGAGCGCATTGCCGACTACCTGGCGCTGATGGGCGTGCGCATGGGGCCGCGGCTGCAGGTCACGCTGGACCTGCCGGCCGATCTGCGTGAGGTGCCGGTGCCGCCGCTGCTGCTGCAGCCGCTGGTGGAAAACGCCATCAAGCACGGCCTGGAGCCGCATGTGGAAGGCGGGCGCATCACGGTGGCAGCGCGCGTCGAAGCGCAGACGCTGGTGCTGACCGTGCGCGACAACGGCACGGGGCTGCAAGGCGCGCCTGCAATGTCCCACAACCCAGCGTCCCATTGCCCAGCGTCCCACCCCCCCGAGCCCGGCAGCCAATTCGGCCTGGCCCAGGTGCGCGAGCGCCTGGCCACGCTGCACGGCGCGCGGGCCTCGCTGGCGCTTGAGCCTGCGGCCGACGGCCAGGGTGGCACGCTCGTCACGCTGCGCATGCCGCTACCGGGGAGTCCCAGACCATGACCCCACCGCCGCGCGCCCTCATCGCCGAAGACGAACCGCTGCTCGCCGCCGGCCTGCGCGCCGACCTGGCCGCACTCTGGCCCGAGCTGCAAATCGTGGCCACGGTGGGCGACGGCCTGCAGGCCACGGCGCAGGCGCTGGGACTGCGGCCCGAGCTGTGTTTCTTCGACATCCGCATGCCCGGCTGCACGGGCCTGGAAGCGGCGCAGGCGCTGGCCGAAGACTGGCCCGAGGGTGAAGCGTTCCCGCTGCTGGTCTTCGTCACCGCCTACGACGACTACGCCTTGCAGGCCTTCGAGGCGCAAGCGGTGGACTACCTTGTCAAGCCGGTGGACCGGCAACGGCTGGCGGCTTGCGTGACGCGGCTGCAAGGTCGTCTGCAAGTGCGGCAGCAAGCACAGCAGCAAGCGCGGCAGCAGTCGGGCCCGCAGGCCGACCTCATCGAACAGACGATGGCCCAACTGCGCGGTCTGCTCGGCGCGGGCTTGATCGGCAGCGGCGCCGCCGTGCCGCGCCTGGCCGTCATCCAGGCCCAGGTCGGCAACCTCGTGCATCTGGTGCCGGTGGAAGAGGTGTTCTACTTTGAAGCCGCCGACAAGTACGTGCGCGTCATCACCGCCGGCCGCGAACACCTGATACGCACTTCGCTGCGCGAGCTGCTGCCGCAACTCGACCCGCAGCAGTTCTGGCAGGTGCACCGCGGCACCGTGGTGCAGGCGCGTGCCATCACCAGTGCGCGGCGTGAGGAGTCGGGCAAGGTCACGCTGCAACTGCGCGGGCGCGCTGAAACGCTGACCGCCAGCCGCCTGTACGCGCACCTCTTCAAGGGCATGTAGGACAAGGGGCCGAGCGCTGTGGCCTGCTGTTTTCCAGCCCCCCACGACACCTACAATTCACGGCTCAGCCCGAGCGCGGGCCGAAGTGAAACCTGGGAGTCTTTTGTGTCCGAGCCGTCGATTTCCGCAGCCGCCGTGCCGGCGTCCGACCTGCCGGCGCTGGAGCGTGAACTGGCCAGCCTGTTCGTGCAGGCGCTGAACCTGGAGCTGGCGGCGGCCGACATTGACGCTGAAACTTCACTCTTCGGCAATGGGCAAGACCAGGGCCTGGGCCTGGACTCGATCGACATCCTTGAAGTGGCGCTCGAGGTCTCGCAGCGCTATGGTTTCCAGCTGCGCTCGGACGACGAGAACAACCAGAAGATTTTCAGCAACCTGCGCAGCCTGGCGGCCCATGTCGCCCAGCACCGCACGCAGTAGGCAAAGCGCCGCGATGCTTGCGGCCTGGCGCCTGGCGGCAGTGGTCGCCGTCCTGGTCGGCTTCGCGCTGCTGTCGAACTGGCTCATGGTGCACAAGGCCAGCGCGCCCTGGACCGTGGCGTTGCTGTTCGGCCCGCTGCTGCTGGCCGTTGCAGCGCTGGGCTGGCAACGGCGGCAGTGGCTGACGCTGGCGGCCTGCGCCGCCCTGGCACTGGTGCTGGCTGGCGCGGTGCTGCGTGGCGGCGTCGTGGACGCCCAGCGCCTGTACGTGCTGCAGCACGGCGGCATCCACCTGGCGCTGGCGTGGGTCTTCGGGCTGAGCCTGCGCAGCGGCGAAACGCCGCTCATCACCGGTCTGGCCGAAGGCCTGCACGGCCGGCTCAAACAGCCCTTCACGCCCGCGCTGGTGCAGTACACACGCGGCGTGACGATGTTGTGGGCGGGCTACTTCTTCGGCATGGTGCTGCTGTCCGCCACCCTGTATGCGCTGGCGCCGTGGCCGTGGTGGACGCTGTTCTGCACGGTGTTCACGCCGCTGTCGGCAGTTGCGCTTTTCGTCACTGAGTACCTGTGGCGCTACCAGCGCCACCCGGAATTTCCGCGCGTCACGATGCGGGCTGCGTTCGATGCGTACCAGCAGTCCGGCCGCGTTGAAAAGAGGGCCACGCCTTGAGCTTGATGCTGCCCCTGCTGAGCGCACGCGACCTGTCGCAACCGCTGGCCTGGCGCACGGGCCGGCCGATATCGGCCGCGATGTTCATTGCCGAAGCGGTGGCCATCGCGCGCGACCTGCCCGCCGGCCGACCCGTCAACCTGTGCCAGGACCGCTACCACTTCGCGCTCGGCCTGGCCGCTGCGCTGCTGCGCGGGCAGACGAGCCTGATGCCGCCGAACGCCTTGCCCGAGACACTGCGGCAGGTGCGCACGCAGGGCGGCGCGCCCTACCTGTTGATTGATGACACCGCGCCAGACACAGGCGGCCTGCCCGTGTGCGTGCTGCGGCGGCCGGCGTTTGCGCAGCCCGCGACGCAAGTGCCCACCATCGCCGCCGAGCTGGAAGCCGTGTGCCTGCTCACCAGCGGCTCCACCGGCGCGCCGCAACCGCACACCAAACGCTGGGCTGCACTGGTGGCCAACATCGGCGCCGAAGCAGAACGGCTGGCGGACTTTCTGCAGCGGCCCACGCTGGCCGGCATCACGCTCGTGGCCACCGTGCCGGCGCAGCACAGCTACGGCTTCGAATCCACCGTGCTGCTGGCGATGTTGGGTGGCGCGGCCTTCGACGCCGGCCGGCCCTTCTACCCGGCGGACATTGCCGACGCGCTGCAGCGTGTGCCCGCGCCGCGTGCCCTCGTGAGCACCCCGTTCCACCTCAAGACGCTGCTGTTGTCGGGGCTCAAACTGCCGCCGGTGGCGCTCACGCTCTCGGCCACCGCGCCGCTGTCACCGCAACTGGCGGCGCAGGCCGAAGCCGCGCTGCAGGGCCTCTTGATCGAAATCTACGGCTGCACCGAAGCCGGCCAGGTGGCCAGCCGCCGCACCACGGCCGGCGAGACCTGGCGCACGCTGGGTGCGCTGCGCGTCACGCGTGAGGAGCACGCCGAAGGCGAGCGTTATGTCGTCGCCGGCGGCCACGTCACCGAACCTACGCCGCTGGCCGACGTGCTGGTGCTGCACGATGCAGAGCACTTCAAGCTGCTGGGCCGCGCAAACGACCTGATCCATGTCGCCGGCAAACGCAGTTCGCTGGCGCACTTGAACTTTCACCTGAACCGCATCGAGGGCGTCGAGGACGGCGCTTTCTGGTTGCCCGAACCGACAGCCGAACAAACGGCAGCCGTCGTGCGGCCGCTGGCTTTCGTGGTGGCGCCCACCCGCCCGGCGCGCGAGATCGTCGCCGCGCTGCGCGAGCAGCTTGAAAGCGCCTTCGTGCCGCGCCGCGTGGTGCATGTGGACGCACTGCCGCGTGAAGCCACCGGCAAGCTCACGGTGGCCGCGCTGCGGCAATTTGCGCTGCAAGCGCTGGCGCGTGAAGCCGGGGACTTTCACATCGATGTCCGCGCCGACCATCCCGCCTTCGCCGGCCACTTCCCCGGCCACCCGGTGCTGCCGGGCGTGCTGCTGCTGTCCTTCGTGATGCAGGCCCTGGCGGCGCAGCCGCTGCTGGCCGAGCGTGTCGGCGCGACGCCACGTGTGGACACCGCCAAGTTCCTGCACCCCGTGGGCCCTGGCGCGCGGCTGCGTGTGGTGCTGCGCGAACAAGGCAGCGGCGTTGCCTTCGAGGTCTGGATGCATGACACCGCAGTGGCACGCGGCCAGCTTTCACCCGGGGCAGCAGCATGAAAGCCCTCAGCCCGCCGCGCAGCAACGGCCCGGCCTGGGCCCAGCGCCGCGAACGCGGCAGCCTGCTGGCGCTGCGCTTCATGGCTTGGGTGGCGGTCACGCTCGGCCGGCCCGTGGCGCGCTGGCTGCTGCACCCGATCACGCTGTATTTCCTGCTTTTTGCCGCCGCGCCGCGCCGCCACTCGGCGCGCTACCTCGGCCGCGTGCTCGGCCGGCCCGCGACCCGGCGCGACCAGTACCGCCACTTCCACAGCTTTGCCAGCACGGTGCTCGACCGCGTCTATTTCGTGCGCGGGCAGACCGCCGCCTTCGACCTCACGATGCGCGGCGACGCCGGCTGCGACGACACGCTGGCGGCGGGCCGCGGCGGCTTTCTCATCGGCGCGCACCTGGGCAGCTTCGAGAGCCTGCACGCGGCGGGAAAAAGCGGTCCCGGCATGCAGGTGACGATGGTCATGTACCCCGACAACGCGCGCAAGATCCATGGCGTCCTGCAGGCCATGGCGCCCGACTTCAAGCTCGCCGTGATCGCGATCGGCAACGCCGGCTCCACGCTGGCCATCCGCGACGCGCTCGACGCCGGGCATCTGGTGGGGCTGCTCGGCGACCGCTTTCTGAGCGCCGAATCCGCGCGCGATTCCGCAAGGTCAGCCGGCATCGAGATCCCCTTCCTCGGCGTGCCCGCGCTCTTCTCCGACGGCCCGCTGCGGCTGGCGCTGCTGCTGCGCCGCCGTGTCATCTTCATGGTCGGCCTCTTCCTGGGCGGGCGGCGCTACGACGTGCGCTTTGAAACCCTGGCCGACTTCCGCGAGGCACCGTCAGACCCCGCCGCGCGCGAGCAACTCGTGCGCGCCACGCTGCACGCCTATGTCGCGCGGCTGGAGGCGCTGTGCCACGAAGCACCCTACAACTGGTTCAACTTCTATGACTACTGGCGTGAAGACCTTGAGGCCTGAGCGCTGCTGGCGCCTGATGCAGTGCGCGCTGCTGGCGTCGTGCCTGGCCAGCCCGGCCTGGGCGCTCGACCTCGCCACTGTGGCGGCGCAACTGGCTCAGCGCAAGGGCGGCGAAGCGCGCTTCACTGAAGAGCGTTTGGTCAGCGGCTTCGACAGCCCGCTGCGCGCCAGCGGCACGCTCAGCTTCACCGCACCCGAGCGTTTTGCGCGTTATACGGTCGAGCCGCGCGCCGAGTCGATGGTGGTTGACGGCAACAGCCTGGTGCTCAAGCGCGGTGGCCGCAGCCGCCAGATGGCGCTCGACGCCGTGCCCGAAGTGGCGGCGCTCATCGAAGCCGTGCGCGGCACCCTCACCGGCAACGCCGTCACGCTGGACAAACACTTCAAGGTCAAGGTCGAAGGCAGCGCCGCGCAGTGGACGTTGGCGCTGGTGCCGCGCGACGCGCGCCTGGCCACGCAGGTGCGCGAAATCAGGATCGCGGGCCTGGCTGGCGACGTGCGCAGTGTCGAACTGTGGTTGGCGGGCGGCGACCGGTCGCTGATGTTGATTGGTCCGTTGACCGGTCCGTTGACCGGTCCGTTGACCGATCCGCTGACCGATCCGCCGCAGCCTCGATGACGCGGCGCACCGCCGCCGTCGTGGCGCTCTGGCTCGCTCTGTTGGCCGCTGGCGTGGGCCAGATCCTGCGCACCACCTTCAGCGCCGACTTGAGCGCCTTCCTGCCCGCCAACCCCGACGCGCAGCAGCGCGTGCTGATCGAGCAACTGCAAAGCGGGCTGCCTGCGCGCACGCTGCTCATCGCCCTCGAAGGCGGCGATGCCAAGGCACGCGCCGATGCCTCGCGCGCGCTGGCCAAGGGGCTGCGCAGCAGCGGCCTTTTCGAGCAGGTGCAGAACGGCGAGACCGAGGCCTGGGCGCTGATCGGCGACTTCCTGTTCCAGCATCGCTACGCCCTGAGCCCCGCCGTCGATGCGCAGCGCTTCACACCCGCCGGCCTGCGCGACGCGATCGACGAAACGCTGTCGCTGCTGGGCACACCGGCCGGCAACGCCATCAAGCCGCTGCTGGAACGCGACCCCACCGGCGAGACGGTGCGCATCGCGGAGACGCTGATCCCCACCAGCGCACCGCGCAGCGAAGAAGGGGTGTGGGTGTCCCGACAAGGCGAACGCGCCTTGCTGGTCAGCATCAGCAAGGCGCCCGGTGCCGACCTGGACGCGCAGATGGCGGCCATCGCCCGCGTGCGCGAAGGTTTTGCCGCCTCAGCCACACCTGGCCTGACTCTCAAAGTGAGCGGCGCACCGGTCTTCGGCGTTGACAGCCGGGCGCAGATCGAACGCGAAGTGCATTGGCTGGCAATAGCCGGCAGCCTGCTCATGAGCGCGCTGCTGCTGCTGGCCTTTGCCTCGCTACCGGCGCTGCTGGTGGCGGCGCTGCCCGTGGCCACCGGCGTGGTGGCGGGCATCGCGGCGGTGAGCCTGGCCTTCGGCGGGGTACACGGCATCACGCTGGGCTTTGGCACCACGCTCATCGGCGAGGCAGTGGACTACGCCATCTACTACCTGATCCAGGCCCGTGCCGGCGGCGCCGCGCACTGGCTGCGCAGCGGCTGGCCGACGGTGCGGCTCGGCTTGCTGACCAGCGTCTGCGGCTTTGTCGCGTTGATGTTCTCGGGCTTTCCGGGCCTGGCCCAGCTGGGCGTGTTTTCGGTCGCCGGGCTGCTGGCGGCAGCGCTCTTCACGCGCTTTGTGATGCCGCTGCTGATGCCGTACGGCGCCAAGGGTGCCGGGCTGCGGCAGCAAATGGGCCGCTTCGCCGCGTGGGGCGTGGCGCGTCTGCCGGCCTTGCGCTGGCCGCTGCTGGGTTTGAGCGTGGCGGCGGCTGCACTGCTGCTCCAGCGCGGCGATTTGTGGTCGGCGCAGCTCAGTTCACTGAGCCCCATTTCCAAGCAAGCGCTGGCTCTCGACGCCAGCCTGCGCGCCGACCTGAGCGCCGGCGACGCACGCACGCTCGTCGTCGTGCAGGGCGCCGATTTGCAGGCCGCGCTGCGCCAGGCCGAAGCCGCCGCCGCACGGCTGGATACGCTGGTGGCGCGCGGCGCACTCGGCGGCTTCGATAGCGTCACGCGCTGGCTGCCGAGCCTGCAACTGCAGCAGCAGCGCCTGGCCAGCCTGCCCGACAGCGCCGCCCTGCGCAGTGCCACGCAAGAGGCCACACGCGGTGGGCCGCTGGCCGCGGAGCGCCTGTCGCCGTTCATCGCCGAGGTGCAACTGGCGCGGCAACAAGCGCCGGTGACGATCGAAGCCCTGCGCGCCAGCGGCCTGTCGCCGCTGATCGACGCGCTGTTGCTGCAGCGCAAGGACGGCTCGTGGGTCGCGCTCATGCCCCTGGTGCCACTGGTGCCGCTGGTGCCGCTTCAACCGGCGGCCAGCAGTGCTGGAACGCTGGACGCCGCAGTCGTGACGCAGGCACTGCAAGGCATTGACAGTGCGCAGGTGATCGAGATCGGCGCCGAGCTGACGCGCCTGTACGCGCGCTACCTGCGTGAGGCGCAGGCGCAGGCGCTGCTGGGCGCGCTCGGCGTGGTGGCGCTGGTGGCGCTGGCGCTGCGCTCGTGGCGGCGTGTGCTGGCGGTGTGCCAGCCGCTGGTGCTGTCGGTGCTGCTGACGATGGGTCTGCTGGCGCTGTTCAATGTGCAGCTCGGCATCCTGCACCTGGTGGGGCTGCTGCTGGTGGTGGCGGTGGGTTCGAACTACGCGCTCTTCTTCGACATGCTGCAGCAGCGCGCGTCCGCAGGGCCGGCAGCAGGTCAGCCCATCGACCCCGACACGCTGGCCTCGCTGCTGCTGGCCAACGCGACCACCGTGCTGTCCTTCGGCTTGATCGCACTGTCGGGCATCCCGGCGCTGTCAGCCATCGGCCGCGTGGTGGCGCTGGGCGCACTGCTGGCCTTGCTGCTGTCGGCTGCGCTTGCGCCGCGCATGCGCCCCGCTGCAAGCGCGTGAGAAAATTTTGCACCGTTCCAGCCATGCTGCCCACCACGTCCACAACCGCCCATGAAGTCAGCGTCACCGCGCCCTGGCCGGTGCCGCTGGCCGTGCAGGCCAGCATCGGCTTGCATGCAGCCGCTGCCGGCGCCACGCTGCTGTGGCCTGGCGTCGCGTGGCCTTTTGCGGCTGGCGCAGTGCTGCTCAACCACGCCGCGCTCTCGGCCGCCGGCCTGTGGCCGCGCAGTGCGCTGCTGGGCCCGAACGTGCGCCGTTTGCCGGCCGCCGCTGCGGCGCGCGGTGAGGTCGCCATCACCATCGACGACGGGCCCGACCCCGAAGTTACACCCGCTGTGCTGGACCTGCTGGCCGCAGAAGGTGCAGCAGGCACGGGCGGCACCAAGGTCACCTTCTTCTGCATTGCCGATCGCGCACGCGCGCAGCCGGCACTCATGCGCCGCATCGTCGCCGCCGGCCACAGCGTGCAGAACCACAGCCTGCAGCACCGCCACAACTTCTCGCTGCTGGGGCCGCGCGGCTTCGCGCGCGAAATCGGCGCGGCGCAGGCACTGCTGGCCGACATCACCGGTGTGCGCCCGCACTGCTTCCGCGCCCCGGCCGGCCTGCGCAACCCGCTGCTCGACCCCGTGCTGCACCGCCTCAACCTGCACCTCGTGAGCTGGACGCGCCGCGGCTTCGACACCCGCAGTGCCGACCCCGCCGCCGTGCTGCAGCGCCTGACCCAAGACATGACGCAGGGCCTGGGCGCCGGCAGCATCCTGCTGCTGCACGACGGCCACGCATGCCGCACGGCGCAGGGCCGGCCGGTGCTGCTGGACGTGTTGCCTGCCCTGCTGCAGCAGTGCCGCGCGGCCGGGCTGCGGCCGGTGACGCTGGGTCACGCGCTACCGCCGCGCTGCCACCCGGTTGGGCCTGAGCCATGAAGTTGAACGACCTTCCACTGCAGGCAGCCCCCACCGCCGCCTGGGCCGAACTTCATGCCGCCGCTTGCGCGCCCTACCGCCCCACCAGCCGCTTGGCCTGGCACTGGGCGCGCGGCAAGCTGGCGCTGGACCCCGTGTTCTGCGGCATGCTGGAACGCGGCGACCTGCCGGCCCATGCCCGCGTGCTGGACATCGGCTGCGGCCAGGGCCTGATGGCCAGCCTGCTGCACGCCTGCACGGCGCTGCAAACCATCGGCCACTGGCCGGCGGCGTGGCCGGTACAAGCCACGGCCATCGCCTACACCGGCATCGAGCTGATGCCGAAAGACGTGGCGCGGGCCGAACAGGCGCTGGCCGGCCTGGCGCTGGCGCCGCGCTTCATCGCTGCCGACATGTGCAGCGCCGCCTTCCCGGCCTGCGACCTCGTCGTCATCCTCGACGTGCTGCACTATGTGGCGCACGGCGATCAAGAGGCCGTGTTGCGGCGCGTGCGCGCTGCGCTGGCGCCACCGCCCTCAGCGTCGCCTTCGCCCTCTGGCGACCGGCCGTGCCGGCTGCTGCTGCGCGTGGGCGACGCCGCCAGCACGCGTGGCTTTGCCGCCAGCCAGTGGGTGGACCGGGTTGTCACGGTCGCTCGCGGCCACCGCGTGCCGCCCACCTTCAGCCGCATGCTGGCGCAGTGGACGCGGCTGCTGCAGGGCCTGGGCTTCAGCGTGCGTGCGGTGCCGCAAAGCCAGGGCACGCCCTTTGCCAACGTGCTGTTGGTGGCCGACCTGCACGTCCGGCACTGACGGCAAAGCACGATGAAGTCGCTGGCCGTCACCACCTTCACGCTCGTCAGCGCGCTCGGCCACGGCCGCGCGGCCACGCTGGCGGCGCTGCAAGCCGGGCGCACGGGTCTGGCGCGGCAGCGCTTCGAGACCTCGACCCTGGACACCTGGCTCGGCGTCGTCGCCGGCGCCGATGACGTGGCACTGCCGCCAGCGCTGGCAGAACACGACTGCCGCAACAACCACCTGGCCGAACTGGCGCTGCGCGCCGACGACTTCGGCCACCGCGTCCGGCGCGCTGCGCAGCACTGGGGCGCGGCGCGCGTGGGCGTGTTCCTGGGCACCAGCACGGCCGGCATCCTGCAGACCGAAGTCGCCTACCGGCAGCGCGACGCCAACACCGGTGCCTTGCCCAAGAGCCTGCACTACGCCACCACGCACAACAGTTACTCGGTGGCGGGCTACGTGCGCGCCGCACTCGGCCTGCAAGGGCCGGCGTTTGTGGTGTCCACCGCCTGCTCGTCAAGCGCCAAGGTGTTTGCGGCGGCGCAGCGCATGGTCGAGGCCGGCGTGGTGGACGCCGCCGTGGTCGGTGGTGTCGATAGCCTGTGCATGACCACGCTGTACGGCTTCAAGAGCCTGGAGCTGGTGTCGGACGACATCTGCCGGCCCTGGGACGCGCAGCGCGCCGGCCTGTCGCTGGGCGAAGCGGCGGCCTTTGCGCTGGTCGAGCGTGATGCCGACAGCCGCGATGCGCCGGCCGCGTGGCTGCTGGGCGCCGGCGAAAGCAGCGACGGCCACCACATGAGCAGCCCGCACCCCGAAGGCGCCGGCGCCGCCGCCGCCAGGCGTCCGGCGCGGGCACAGGCGGGTTTGCAGCCGCTGGATGTGGACCACCTCAACCTGCACGGCACCGGCACACCGGGCAACGACGCCGCCGAAGACAAGGCCGTCGTCGCCGTCTTCGGCAGCAGGCTGCCCTGCAGCAGCACCAAGGGCTACACCGGCCACACGCTGGGGGCCGC
>JANNGN010000027.1:0-16494 GCA_031403895.1 Rubrivivax sp.
TGCGTATTCGGGCGAGTCGGACCACGCCCTGGCCTGCTCGACACTTGGAAACTCAAGGATGACCTGGCGCTTGGGCGACCACTCGCCCTCCAGCGTTTCGCTGCGCCCACCGCGAACCAGGAGACGCCCGCCGTACTGGGCAACCGTTGCTGGCGCGAGCTTCTCGTACTCCTCGAACAGCACCGGGTCGGTGATTTCCATGTCGTTGAGAACATGGGCAGCCATGACGGATTTACCTTTCGGGTGAGTCGCGTTTCAGGATGCCTGCTTCGCCGCCGCCGGGCGAACCTTGATGCCGAGCGCGTCTTCGCGGATCTTCATCAGCGCCGCCGTGTCGCGCTCGGCACAGCCCCTCTTCGCGGCACGTTCCAGCGTCTCGTGGGCGGCGCGGCCGACCAGCGCGTCGAAGCCCTGCGCCTTGGCCAGCTCGACCGCAAGCCGCACCTCCTTCGACCCCAGCTTGACGATGAAGCCGGGGCTGTCGTCGCCCTTGAAGGCTTTCTTCGGCATCGCGACGAAGAGCTGGTCGTTGCGCGCCATCGTCGTGCTCATGACTTCAAGCATCAGCTCCAGCGTGAGCCCGCATTTGATCCCAATCGCCAGCACCTCGGTGTTGGCGGCCATGATCGTCGTCGCCAGCAGATTGTTGATGATCTTCATGACGTGGCCCATGCCCGGGCCGCCGCAACAGAAGGTGTCGCTGCCCTTGCAGTCGAGCACCGGCTTGACGCGCTTGATGACCTCGGGGTCACCGCCGACCATCAGCGTTAGCGTGCCAGTGGCGGCGTGCCCGGACGTTTTGCCGACCGGTGAATCGACCATGTCGAAACCGCGCTTGCGCAACGCTGCGCCGACGCGCTGCGAGGTCTGCGGGTCGATCGTGCCCATGTCGATGAAGACACCGCTCCGGTGCAGGCCCGCAGCGATGGCGTCGGGCCCGAGCACCCCCTGCTGGACATGCGACGGCTCCGGCAGCATCATCACGACGGCCTCGCTCGTCTCGCCAACCTCGCGTGCCGACGATGCGGCCGTGGCGCCGGCTGCCGTCAGCCGCGCCACCACCTCGGGGCTGCGGTCGTACACCGTCAGCCAATGCCCGCCCTTCAAAATTTTCAAGGCCATTGGGCTTCCCATCACACCGAGTCCAGCAAAGCCTGCGCTCACCGTTTCTCTCAAGATCTCAAAACTACCCCGCTCCAAGGGCGGCTGCGACAGCGCCCTGCAGGGCCTGCGCATTGCACAAGCCGCGAGTCACCGCTGGGCGCGGGCGAACGCGCATTGTGGTGCGCGGGCAGCAGTCCATGCGCTGGGCTTCTTGCTCGAGGCCCTGGAACATGCCTTTGCAACACCTATCGCTCAGGCAGCCCGGCGACCCGGGCCCCTATCACCAGCGGCGCGGCAGCTCGCTGAGCAGCACGATGCGCTCGCGCGTGACCTCGATGTAGCCGCCGCGCACCAGGTCCTGCAGCAGCCGGTTGACCATCGCCCGCGACGCACCCAGACGCTGGGCGATGCGCGCCTGGCTCAGCGGACCCGGCACCACACGCTGCCCTTCGTCAACGACGGCCAGCGCGTCGAACAGGCCGACCAGCCGGCCATAGACATCGACTGACGCCAGGCGGCTCACGGTGGTCGTGAGCGTGCGAACGCGCTGCACCAGCCGCTGGATCATGTGGAAGGCCAGGTCCGGCCGCAAAGCCAGCACACGCTCGACCTCAACACGCGTCACGCGCGTCAGCCGCGCCCGCACGGTCACCTCCACGGTGGCGGCGCGCCGCTCGCCGCTGAGCATCAGCTCACCGAACATCTCGCCCGCGCCCAGCGTGTTCAGTTCCACCGTTCGGCCGCCGTCACCCGCAACCACAGCGCGCAACTCACCCGTGTGGATGATGTACATGCAATCCGCCACCTCGCCCTCGGTGACGACTGCCGTGCCCGGCTCCCAGGTGCGCGTCTCGCCCAGTTTCGCCAGCTCGACCAGGATCTCGTCCGCTTGCGCCACCGCCGCTCCCCCGTCCATCACTTCTCCTGGCTGGCCTCTGAGGGCGCGACTGTAGCGGCGGACTTGGCGCTGTTCACTATTGAACCAGCGCGTGTCGGCGCGGCCAGGGGCCGCGACCATGCCGGCACCGGTGGGCAATTGCCGACCGATGAGGAGAGCCCATCATGTCCGCCCTGTCCGTTCTGACCCACACCGTCGTTCCCGCCGCCGCGCGCCACGCCTTCCCGCTGGCCCGCGCCGTCATCGGCCTGGCACTGCTGGCGGGGCTTGCCGGCGTGGTGTCGCTCAACGGCCTGTTGGACTCGTTGCCGCAAGCAAGCAGCGCCGACGCGCGCCTGGCGCCC
This sequence comes from Rubrivivax sp., assembly GCA_031403895.1. GTDB lineage: Bacteria > Pseudomonadota > Gammaproteobacteria > Burkholderiales > Burkholderiaceae_C > Rubrivivax. The sequence goes on from JANNGN010000027.1 coordinate 2,347, forward strand.
CGCGCGATGGCCATGCCTTCCGCGCAGGCGACCGGCGTGTTGCGCGCCGGCACCACCGTGCCCGACGCGAGCACGGTATTCGCCGGCCGCGAAACCGTGATCGAGCAACCAGCCCCGACTTTCTGAGCGTTGACGCGCCCGGCGCAGGGGGTTCCGGCCGGGCAGGACGACAACGCCGCCGCCCGGCCTGAATCGAATGCGGAGACGGTCCGCAAGCCCCGCTGCGGCGGACCTGCCGGAGTGCATCGAAGTCGGGTTCGACGCCCTGCTCGAATGCTGCATCCTGGCGCACGGTTTCCCGAGGCTGCGAAGCGACGCCACAATGAACCCGCCGCTCCTGTGATGATCGGTCAGCGGAGGCCGCGCGATGCAGCAGGACATGCACGACAACGACATTGAAGCCTGCCGCGCCGCCATCGCGGCGCTGGAAGGCCAGCGCGCCACGCTCGGCGACGCGGTCGTCGAGCTGGCCACCGCCCCACTGCGCGCGCGCCTGGCCGGCCTGCTGCGCCCCGCCGGCCTGCAGCGCCGCCAGGTGACGGTGCTGTTCGCCGATGTCGTCGGCTCCACCGCCATGGCCCAGGCGCTGGACGCCGAAGAGACGCTGGACGTGCTCAGCGGTGCCTTGCAGCGCATGGCCGCGCTCGTCGAGGCCCACCACGGCCGGGTGCTCAAGTTCACCGGCGATGGCGTCAAGGCCGCGTTCGGCATGGATGAGGCGCGCGAGGACGATGCCGAGCGTGCCGTGCGTGCCGGCCTGGCCATCGTGGAGGCCGGGCGCGAGCAGGCCGAAGCCGCAGCACGTCTGCATGGCATTGCGGACTTTGCCGTGCGTGTCGGCGTACACACGGGTGACGTGGCGCTGGGCGCCGGGGTTGAGGCCGACAAAACCGCGATGGGTGTGGCCGTGAACATCGCCGCGCGCATGGAGCAGAGTGCACCGCCCGGTGCCCTGCGCATCAGCCACGACACCTGGAGCCAGGTGCGCGGCCTCTTTGCGCTGGACGCGCAGACGCCGCTTCAGGTCAAGGGCGTTGACGCGCCGATGTTGACCTACCTGGTGCGCGCCGCGCTGAACCGCAGCTTCGCTGGCGTCGAGCGCGGCTTGCAGGGGCTGAAGACGCCGATGGTGGGCCGACAAGTCGAGTTGCAGCGCCTGCTGGCCGCCGTGTCGCGTGCCCGCGCGACGCGGCAACTCCAGGCCCTGACGCTGATCGGCGACGCTGGCCTGGGCAAGAGCCGGCTGCTGCGCGAGTGGATGGCCACGCTGACTGCCGACCTGGGCGCCGACCTAACTGCCGATCTGAGCGCCGACCTGAGGGCAGATTTAACTGCCGACCTGAGCGCTGACCTGACTGCCGACCTGGCGGCCGACCCGGGCTACCGCCTGCTGACCGTACGCTCGCAACCCGACGGCATGTTGCGCCCCTGGGGCATTTTGCGCAGCCTGCTGGCCGCGCAGTTCAGCGTGGCTGACACCGACAGCGCCGAGTTGGCGCGGCGCAAGGTCGTCGAGGGCTTGAGCCCGTGCTTCGACGAGCGCGGCGAACGCCAAGCCCAGCTCATCGGTCAACTCTCCGGCCTGGACTTCGGCGACAGCCCGCATGTGCGCGGCCTGGATCCGCGCTCGCTGCGCGACCAGGCCCTGGCCGCGTTTCGGGCCTACCTGCAAGCGCTGGCGGCCCAGGGCGGCGCGCTGCCGGTGCTGATCGTCGAAGACCTGCACTGGGCCGACGACAGCTCGCTCGACCTGCTGCAGCACCTGCTGTCGCATGCGGCCGAGCTGCCGCTGGCGCTGGTCATGACCGGCCGGCCCGCGCTGCTGGCGCGCCGGCCCGACTGGGGCACGCCCGACACCATCGTTCAGCTGACACCGCTGGCGGCCACGCAGAGTGACGAACTGGCGCAAGCGCTGTTGCAGCGCATGGACGAGGTGCCGCCCAAGTTGACCGCGCTCATCGTCGGCCAGGCCGAGGGCAACCCGTACTACATGGAAGAACTGGTGCGACGGCTCGTGGACGACGGCGTGATCGCTGTGGATGGCGGCAGCGACAAACCGGGCTGGACCTTGCATGAAGAGCGGCTGCAGAACCTGCGCCTGCCGGGCACGCTGGTCGGCCTGCTGCAAGCGCGACTGGATGCCCTGCCGGCCGGCGAACGACAAGCCGCGCGCCAGGCCAGCGTCATCGGCCACGTCTTCTGGGACGACGCGCTGCAGGCCCTGGACTCCAGCGCACTGCAGGCCCTGCCGGCGCTGCAATGCGCGGCGTTCGTGAAGGCCCACGACAGCAGCGACTTCGAAGGCACGGCCGAGCGCCAGTTCCACCACCACCTGCTGCACCAGGTGACCTACGACACGCTGCTGAAAGTCGAGCGCCGGCTGGGCCACGGCGCCGTGGCGCAGTGGTTGGCCGAGCGCACCAAAGGGCGCGGCGCGGAGTTTCTGGCCATGACCGGCGAGCACGCCGAGCGCGCGGGCGAAACTGCGCTGGCCATCGACTGTTTTGAGCAGGCGGGCAAAGACGCCCAGAAGCGTTACGCGAACACCGCTGCCGTCTCCGGGCTGCGCCGGGCTCTGGCGCTGCTGGGCGAAGCGGAACCCCTGCGACGGGTTGATCTGCTGAGCCTGCTGGCGATGATTGCCGACACCATGGGCGACCGGTCCGCACAGCACGCGTCACACCAGGAAATCGCGGCCTTGCTCGAACGCCATCCCGACGACGCGCGCCACGCCCGGTTGTGGTTCAGCAAAGCCCTTCTGGCCGACCGCCGCGGCGACGCTGCCGCATCGGAACCCTTGGCCCGGCAGGCCTTTGTGCTGGCCGAGCGCAGCGGTGCCGCACAGTGGGCCGCCATGGCGCAGGGCCAGCTGTCATGGCTGCATCTCGCAAGACACGACTACCCGGGGGCAGTCAGGCACTTCGAGGCAGGTCTGCCGTGGGCCGGCAAGATCGAGGCCGAGCTGACCCGGGCCGAGACCGAGGCCCAGCTATTGACCCTCTCGGCGATGGTCTCGATGCAGCGCTGCCGCCTGGACGAGGCGAGCCGCACCCTGAGGGCCGTGCTGTCGCGGGGCGAGACACTCGGAACGCCGCGCTTGCAGCTGGGGGCGATGGACAACCTCGCGGTCGTTGCCGGCTACCTGGGACAGTGGGACGAAGTGAGCGCCTGGGGCAAACGCATTCGCGCACTGGCCGACTCCATCGGCTCAAGGGCGGACTTCGCTATTGGCCAGTTGCGTCTGGCCGTAGCCGCCGAGGCCCTGGGTGACCTGGCTGCGGCGAAACGTTGGCACGGGCACAGCCTGGTCATCTACCGTGCCATCGCCAACCGGCGCATGGAGGCGATCACATTGCGTTTCCTGGCCGGCTTGCACCTCAAACAGGGCGACGCACAGGCTGCCCTGCAATGCTGCGCTCAGTCGCAAACCTTGCACCAGGCCCTGGAGGAAGCGCTCGAAGCCTGCGAGGTGGCGGCAACCGCAGCGCTGTGCGAGATGCGCCTGGGCCAGCCCGATTTGGCACTGGCAGGGCTGAACCAGACGCTGGACCGACTGCGCCGAGAACTGGCTGACTGCCCCGCCAACGAGACCATCCCGCTGCGCTGGACCTGCCTGCAGGTGCTCGAGGCCCTGGCCGACGAGCGCGCCGCACCGATGCTCGAACAGCTGCACGCCGACGTGCAGGCGCGCGCCACCGAAGTGACCGACGCCGCCGACCGCGACCGCCTGATCCAGGCCCTGCCGACCTTTCGCGCCGTCGTGGCCGCGCAGGCGCGACGCGGCGAGCCGACGGCCTCTGACTGAGCCCTGTCGCCGAGGCCGCCCCGACGGGCGCTCAGCGCGCGCTGGCGCGCCAGGCGCCCGCCGCGCCGCGCAGGCGCTGCGAAAGGTGCAGGGCCATGTTGCGGTACAGCCGCGTGGCCACCTCGGGGTGCGTGCGGCCGATCTCGTCCAGCGCGTGCAGCGTCAGCGCATGGACCACGGTGGGCGCGTCGGCCACCGCGCCGGCCGTGCGCCCACCACCGTCCAGCATGGCCGTCTCGCCGATCATCATGCCCGGCGACACGCTCAGGTAGCGCTGCGTGCGCCCCTGGCGGTCGGCTGTGCTGAGGATGCTCACCGAGCCCTTGCTCACGACGTAGAGCCGGTCGCCAAGTTCGCCTTCGGCGAACAAGACCTCGCCGGCCTGCAGGTGGCGCGCTTGCAGATGCGTGGCCACGACGGCCACCTGCGCGGCGTCCAGCCCGGCCAGCAGCGACGCTGCGGCCAGTGGCACTTCGGCCATCGCGCGCACGTCGTCGTGCGGACCCCTTTCACCCAGCAGGCTCTGTTCGGCAGCCTCGATGGCACGGTCGGCGTCGGGCCAGCGGCCCACGGGGGACACATCCGGGCCGAAGCTGCGCAGCGCCTGCGCCGCAGCCGACCCTTCGGCCAGGCCGGCCAGCAGCACCAGGATGCTGCGCGCGGTGGCGCGGGCCACCGTCTGCTGCAGAGCCACCGCGCCGGATTCGTCGATGGCGCTGACCCGGCGCAGGTCGAGCACCAGGCAGCGGCAGGTGGCATCCAGCGCGTCGGCCTCGTCGAGCAGCCGGTCGCCGCTGCCGAAGAAGAGCGCGCCGTCGAGTTCGAAGACGACGATGCTTTCTCGCAGCGGGCACAGCCTGGCCTCTACCGGCGCTGGATAGATGCGTCGCGACGGCCGTGCCGACGCGAGGTAGCGGTCGTGTACCAGCGACCGGTTCATGCGCGAGGCAAACGCCAGCAGCGACAGCAGCACCCCAAGCCCGACGCCAGCGGCCATGCCGAGCCACAAGGTGGTGCCGACGACCAGCGCCACCACACCCAGGCCCTGCGCCAGGTCGCGCGAGCGGTCGCCGGCCCACCAGCGCGCCAGCAGGCGGCCCGTCCAGCGGTCGGCCAGGCCCACGGCCACCATCAGCATCACGCCGGCCAGCACCGGCAGCGGCAGCAGCGCCAGCAACGGCCCGCCCAACAGGTACAGCAGGCCGAGCGCCAGCGCGCCAACCAGTGCCGCGACACGCCCGTGTCCGCCCGCGTGCAAGGTGGCCAGTGCCCGCACGCGGCTGGCCACCAGCGGCACGCCACCCAACAGGCCGCAGACCATGTTGCCGCAGCCCAGGGCGACCAGCTCGCGCTGGGGGTCGTGGCGAGTGTTGAGCAACTGGTCCATCGCGCGCGCGTTCAGCGACGATTCCAGGGCGCCGAGGGTGGCCAGTGCCAGCGCAGTCACCGCCACGGGCCCCGCGTGCGTCTGCAGCAGTTCAAGGCCTGCCGGCCGCAGCAGCGGCAGCACAGCGGGCGGCCAAGGCCAGGCCAACGGCAGCGGGCCGATGCTGGCGCCGGCAGATGGCGCGCCGCCCAGCGTTGACCACAGCCCATGCACCAACGTGCCGGCCACCAGCCCCAGCAGCGCTGCGGGCAGCCGCGGCCAGCGCCGCGCCAGCCACCAGATGCAGCCGGCAGTGGACAGGCCCAGCGCCAGTGCCAGCGGATGCGCCACTGTCAGGCTGTCCAGACTGTCCAGATGGGGCCTGGAGCCGAGCGGCAAGTCCAGCAGCAGCGGCACCTGGGACAGCACGACCAGAAGCGCCGCACTGTTCATGAACCCGGCCAGCACCGGCTGCGGCACAAGGCGGGCCAGCCGCGCCAGGCCGAGCAGCGCAAAGCCGAGCTGCAGCGCGCCGCTGAGCAACAGCGCCAGCCCGCACAGTGCAACGATGCCCTGCACGCCCGCCGCAGTGGCCGGTGCCAGCTGCGGGTCGGCCACCAGCTGCGAGACGAGGGTGGCCAGGGTCAACGCAGTGGCCGAGCTTGGCCCCGACACCGGCAGCCGGGTGCGGCTGAGCGCGGCATGCACAGCACTGCCGATGCTGGCCGTCACAAAAGCCGCAAGCAGCGCCACCTGCGGCGCGGCCGCGCCCAACGCTGCGAAGGCCAGCAAACCGAGGGTCAGCACCACCGGCAGCACCGCCAGTGCGCCCGCGCACCCGGCGAGCGTCTCGCGTGGCCACGCTGCGCCCGTGCTGCCCTGATCCGTGATGTGCATGAGCCGCCGCTGCGTTGAGGTGGCGCAGTGTCGCCGATCGACCTGCACCTGCCCGCCCGGGCAGGCCTGCCTGTCCCGGGATCGGCCCCGCCTGCCCTCAGTTCAGCCCTCAGTGCCGCCCTCAGTGCCGGTGCCCGTGGTGTTCGTCCGGCACATGCGCATGGGTGTGCTGCACCGGCGTGTGCTGATGGCGGTGGCTGTGCGGGCCCGGGTCATGCGGTTCATGCGGATGGCCGTGGTGACCGTCGTCATGCCCGTGTGCGTGTTCGTGTTCTGCTGCGTCATGGACGTGGTCGTGGCCGTGGCTTTCCGCCAGGTGCAGCAAGATGCCCGCCACCATCAGCCCGGCCGCAGCCAGCAGCCACAAGCTGGCGCTGCGCTCGCCCAATGAAAAAGCCAGCACTGCACCCACAAAAGGCGCAAAGGCAAACACCGACCCCGTGCGCGCGGCGCCAAAGGCGCGCTGCGCCAGCAGGTAAAAACGCAGGCTCAGGCCGTAGCCGGTGGCGCCCACCGTCAGCAGCGCCAGCGCGGGCCACGGGCCCGGCACCGGCTCACTCAGCAGCAGCGCCAGCAGCGTGGTGGCAGTGGCCCCGAGTGCGCCCTTGGCCAGCACCACCTGGCCGGGGTCGCGCGTGGCCACGCCGCGCGACAAGGTGTTGTCCACGCCCCAGGCTGCGGTGGCGGCCAGCACTGCCAGCAGGCCCAGCAGCGGACTTGCACCGACTGCACCCACGTCGGCCACCAGCACCATGCCGCCCAATGTCAGCAGCGCCAGCGCCGCAATGACGCGGCGGTCCAGCGTCTCGCGATACCACAGGCGCGCCAGCACGGCCGTGAACACGGCCTCCAGCGTCAACATCAGCGACGCGCTGGTGCCGCTGGTGTGCTGCAGCCCCCAGGCCAGCGCCACCGGGCCGATGACGGCACCGAACAGCGCCATCCATGCCAGCCGTGGCGCGTCGCTGCGCTGCAAGCGCGCTTCGGCGTGCAGCGGACGCCGCAGCAAGGCGCCGACCAGTGCCGCGCCCGCATACAGCAACGCGGCCGTCGTGAAGCTGCCGATGCCGGCACCAAAGCGCTGCACGAGCGGCGTGCTGGCACCGAACAGCAGCGCGGCCGTCAGGGCCGTGAGGCCGCCGCGCAGGGCGGGCCATTGGGTGGCGAGGGGCATGACCTGAGTGTGCCGCAGACCGCCCGCTGCTCGCGCCGTTTGGCCGGCATTGCACGCGCTTGCGCTTTCTGCGTCTGTCGCAATGGGTGTCGTCGCTGAAGACGATGGCGGAGCCGAGTGCTGCTGGGCGCGCAGCGCCCCGAACAGCCTCTTGAACTCAGCCGCTTGCGGCAGCCGATCAACGACAGCCCTGAAGCCCGGCCCTGTGGCGGTTTCGCCCATCAACCAGCTGCGGTTTGCATGCAAGAGGCGACAGATCTCCTGGCGCGCACCACAGAGCCGGGCGAATAGTCCAGAGTGCTGCGTGCAGCACAGCCGAACGCGGAGACTTGAAGAGGTCGATCGGGTCTGTCCCGGCATCGAGCACATCGCAGAGCCGCTAGGACTAACGCTCAATGTATGTGCATGCCGCCGCTCACGTCGAGCACCACACCCGTGATGTACGCGGATTGCTCCGAGGCCAGGAACAGGCAGGCATTGGCGATGTCGGCGGGCAGCGCCAGGCGACCGAGCGGTATGCCATCGGCGACGCTGCGCCGCGACCGAGCCCATGCAGACGATGGCGCCGCGCTGGCGCGAGCGCATGTGCGGCACGACGGCGCGCGACATGTTGTAGGCACCACGCACGCTCGCGTCCATCACCAGGTCGTAGTCGGCCCGGGTGCTGTCCAGCAGCCGGTGCGACTGGCTGACGCCAGCGCTGTTGACAAGGATGCCGATGCGGCCGAAAGCGTCCAGCACCTGCTGGGCAGCCAACATGCACAGGGCCTCGTTGCGCACATCGCAGGCCAGGCCCGGATGCTGCGGGCCGATCGCTCGCGCCGCTTGCTCGGCGGCCACTGCACCGATGTCCAGGACGGCGACGCGAGCACCTTCGTCGGCAAAGCGTTTGGCGGTGGCCCGGCCGATGCCGCGCAGCGACGCGCCCCCGGTGACGATGGCGACTTGATCTCTCAGCTGCATGGTGAACCTCCGGGGTGGGCGGGGAATGAATGCGCGTTCACAGCCCACGTGCGCCCGACGCGAGAAAGCCGCCATCCACCGGCAGCGCCACGCCCGAGATGTACGACGCGTCTTCCGACACCAGGTACATCACGGCCGAGGCGACTTCGGCCGTGGTGCCGTAGCGGTTCATCGGGATCGCCTTGGAGTACTGCGGAATACCTGCGCAGCTTGCAGCTGACGTCAGCCAGCGATCTGGCCCGCGCCAGGCTGCTGGTGTCGCGGACCAGACCGCAGGCCTGGGCCGACTGGAGCCGGTGCTGCGGTCAAGAAATCGGCGAATTGCATGTCGCCGACACCTTCGATCACTTCTACCTGTTGATCCAGGCGGCCAAGTGCGGCCTGGGGTTGGCGAACGTGCCGCGAATGCTGGTGCGCGACGACCTGAGCAACGGCACGCTGGTCGCACCGCTGGGGTTTTCTGCGGGGCCGAACAAGCTGGTGCTCTGGGTCGCGCCGCACCTGAGCCGCCGGCCCGACGCGGTCAAGCTGGTGGATTGGCTAACTGATGAACTGCGCGCATCGGAACGATGAGCGAGTCAGCGCCTTGCGCGCAGCGGCCTGAAGAACTCGCGAATCTCGTGCGCCAGCACTTCGGGCTGCTCCATCGCGGCGAAGTGGCCGCCTTTGTCTTGCTTCGTCCAGCGCCGGATGTCGCTGTACATGCGCGCAGCCACCGAACGCGGCGGACGCAGAATCTCGCGCGGGAACTCGGCATAGCCCATCGGCACATCCACCGTCGCCCCCAGCGGAACGGGCCAGGGTCGGTGCATCCGGGCGTGGTAGGGCCAGAACGATGAGCCGATGGCACCGGTGGCCCAGTAGAGCGTGATGTTGGCCAACATGTCGTCGCGCGGCACCGCACTGGCCGGGTCGCCATCGTTGTCGGTCCAGCTGCGAAACTTCTCGACGATCCAGGCCGCCAGGCCGGCCGGTGAATCGGTCAGACCAAAGGCCAGCGTCTGCGGCCGCGTGCCCTGGATCCACTGGTAGCCGGTTTCATCCTTCAGGAAGTGATTCAACTCACCCAGGAATCGGCTCTCTTCCTCAGTCGGGTTCTGCAACAGGCTCGGGTCGCGCCGCACCGCCAGCAGGTTGAGGTGAATGCCGACAAGGCGGTCTGCATAACAATAACCCAGCCGCGACGTGATGAATGAGCCCCAGTCTCCGCCCTGTGCGCCGAAGCGCGAATAGCCCAGCACATCGCTCATCAGTTCGGCAAACACATCGGCGATTTCTTCGACGCCGAAACGGGGCTGCCCGGGTCTGAACGACAGCGTGTAGCCGGGCAACGATGGCGCAACCACGGTGAACGCGTCATCGGGGTTGGCGCCGAAACGGGCCGGGTCGGTGAGCATCGGGATGAGGCGGCGAAACTCGAACACCGAGCCGGGCCAGCCGTGTGACAGCAACAGCGGCAGCGGTGCCGGGCCCACGCCCTGCTCATGGATGTAATGCACATCGATGCCGGCCAGCGGCACCGTGAATTGCCGAAAGCGGTTCAGCCCGGCTTCCTGCGCGCGCCAGTCGAAGCCCGTGCGCCAGTGCTCGACCACAGCCTTCATGTAGTCCACGCTGGTGCCGGTGAGCCAGGGTTGATCCGGCGGTTCGTCGGGCCATCGGGTTCGCGCCAGACGCTCGCGCAGGTCGTCCAGCACAGCCTCGGCGATCTGCAAAGTGAACGGTGTCGGTTTGACGGCTGAAGGGTTCATGGTCATGCGCTCTTGTCTGGCGTCGTCTATCGCGGCTATGCGGGAAGTGCGGCCACCAGCAGCCGCTCGCGCAGCGTGCGGTGGAGGATTTTGCCGGTGGCGGTGCGCGGCATTTCTGTGTCGGCGATAAAGACAATCGAGCGCGGACGCTTATAGCCGGCCACGCGGTCGCGGCACCAGTCCAGCAACTCTGCTTGCGACGCTTGTTGCCCATGGTGCAGCACGATGACCGCTTGCACGGCTTCGCCCCACTTGGCGTCGGGCACGCCGATCACCGCCACGTCCTTGACCTTCGGGTGCTCGCCGAATGCGGCCTCGACTTCCGAAGGGTAGATGTTCTCGCCACCGCTGATGATCATGTTGCTCTTGCGGTCAACGAGCTGGATGTAGCCGTCTGCATTGCGGCGCGCCAGGTCGCCCACAGAGCACCATTCACCGCGGAAGGCCTCGGCCGATTTTTCGGGGTTTTTCCAGTAGCCGTCAAACACATAGGCCGTGCGCGAGAACAGCTCGCCGACCTCGCCGTCGGGCACCTCAACGCCGTCGGGGTCGAGCAATTTGATGGCGCCCGAGCCGGCCCACTCGCGGCCCACCGAGCCGAGCTTGTCGATCTGCTCCTCGGGCCGCAGCAGCGTGACCCAGCCGGTTTCGGTGGCCCCGTAAAGCTCAAACAGGCGCGAGCTTTTGAAGTGATCCAGGATCGCCAGCTTGGTGTCCTTGCGTGCCGGCGCCGACGAGATCAGCAGCTTGCCGACGGCGCTGACGTCATGCTTGTTTTTTAGCTCTGCTGGCAAGCCCAGCATCATGATGTAGTGGGTGGGCACCAGCGAGGTGAAGGTGACCTTTTCACGAGCCAGCGTGGCCAGCAGCGCCTCGGGGTCGAAGCTCTTGTGGTCGTCAACCACCACCGTGGCGCCGAGGTACATGAACGTCAGCCCGAAGTAGAGCGAATTCGCGTGGCACATCGGCATCACGAGCAGGCCGGTGTCGTCGCGTGAGAACCCGAACTCCAGCGCGGTGGCCAGCGCGATCAGCGCGTTGCCTTCGTGGTTGCGCACGACGCCTTTGGGGCGGCCGGTTGTGCCCGAGGTGTACATCAGCGCGAACGGGTCTTCGGGGCGAACGTTCACCTTTGGTGCGTTCGCCGGCGCGGCGCCGATCAGCGACTCATAGCCCTGCCAGCCGGCCGGCGTGGACGCACCGAAATGGATGGCGCAGCCGGGTGGCAACTCAGAACGGCTCGCTTCGATGCGGTCGCGCAACTCGTCCTGCACGATGATTGCGCGGGACTCGCTGTGCGAAACGATGTAGGCGATCTCGGCGCCGAGCAGGCGGAAATTGAGTGGCACGGCGACCAGCCCGGCGCGTGCCAGCGCGACGTAGATCTCCATCCACTCGACGCAGTTGTAGGCGAGCAGCGCGACGCGGTCGCCTTTGCAAAGGCCAAGCCCCAGGAGAGCGTTGGCCAGGCGATTGGCGCGATCGTCCCATTGCGCAAAGCTGAGTCCGCGTGTGGAATCGCGGCTGCCGATCTTGTGCGGCTGCAGCCGGGCGTGCGAGGCGATGGCGTCGGACACGGTGAGCAGGTGACTCATTTGGGCTATCTCCTAAAAATCTGTTGGCATATCGAACCGCGCGATGAATGAAGCGGATCATCGGCCATTCACCAGTCATTCATTGGCCACTCATTTTCCATTTAGCGGCCCTGCGCTTCAGCCTCGCCACCGTGGCGGCTGTTTCCTGGCTCTCAACCGGTTTTCTCAGAGGATGACCATGACACAACCCGCTTCCGACAACTCCGCTGCGGCGTTGATCGCCCGCTTTCTCAAGGCCCGTGGAGTGGACCGCGTGTTCGGCCTCTGCGGCGGCCACATCATGCCGATCTGGATGCGGCTGGACGCCGAGGGCATCCGCATCATCGACGTGCGTGACGAGCGCGCGGCCGTCTATATGGCCCATGCGCATGCTGAACTGACGGGCGGGCTGGGGGTGGCGCTGGTGACCGCCGGGCCGGGCGTGACCAACGCGATGACCGGCATCGCCAACGCGCATGTGGCGCGGGCGTCGGTGCTGGTCTTGTCCGGCACGCCGCCGCGTGCGCAGGAAAATCGCGGTGCATTGCAAGACATGGCGCACACCGACTTCGTGCGCCCCTTGACGCGTTACGCGCGCACGGTGCGCCAGCCCGAACTGGTGCTGCAGGAACTGGATGAAGCGGTGGCGCGCGCATTCGGCCAGGGTGGCGAGCCGGGGCCGGTGTATCTGGACTTTCCGGTCGATACATTGCGCGCCGAGGTGCCGCGCGCACTGCAGTTGCCCGAGCACTTTGCGCCGAAGGCTCGCGCGCTGCTGCTGCCCGACCCGGCGGCGGTGCAGCAAGCGGTGGACCTGCTGTGGTCGGCGCGCCGCCCGCTGTTCGTGTCCGGTCGTGGCGCACGCGGTGCCGGTGCGCCGCTCACGCGTCTGCTCGAACGGCTCAACGCGCTGTACCTGGACACCGGCGAAAGCCGCGGCCTGGTGAGCGACGAACATGCTTCGGTGGTGGCTGCGATGCGGGGCTCGGTGATGAGCGAAGCAGACCTCGTGATCACTGTCGGCAGGCGGCTCGACTTCCAGCTGGCTTACGGCTCGCCAGCGGTGTTTGGCGACGCCAGGTTCGTCCGTATCGCCGACTGCGCGCCCGAACTTCGCGACAACCGGCGCGGCGCGGTTGAGATCTTCGCCACGCCGGTGGCCGCGCTGGAAGCGATCCTGGCTGCGGCCGGCGACCGCGAGCCAGCGACCGACCGCGACTGGGCCCGCACGGTGCGCGCCAAACATCTTGAACGTGCCGCCAAACTGCTGGCCTCGATGAAGGTTGCGCCAGCCGGCAGCGACGGCCTGATGCACCCGAACCGGCTGCTCGCCGCGCTGCGCGACAAGCTGCCCGCTGATGCCGTCATCGTCGCCGACGGCGGCGACTTCCTGAGCTTCGCGCGCGTCGGCCTGCCGGCATCGACCTACCTCGACCCCGGCTCGCTGGGCTGCATTGGCGTCGGCACGCCGTTCGGCATTGCTGCGAGCCTGGCCTACCCGGGCCGCACCGTCGCGGTCCTTACCGGCGACGGTGCATTCGGCTTCAATGCGATGGAGATCGACACCGCCGCGCGGCACAAGGCGCCGGTGCTGATCGTCGTCGCCAACAACGGCTCTTGGGCAATCGAAGTGCGCGACCAGCAGGAAACGCACGGCAAGGTGGTCGGCACGCGGCTGCAGTTTGCAGACCATGCGGCCATGGCGCGGGCCTTCGGCCTGCATGCCGAGCGCGTTGAGCGGGCCGAGGACCTGCCGGGTGCCATTGAGCGCGCGCTGGCCAATCGGCCCGCTTTGCTGGACGTGCTGGTGACGCCGGAAGCGGTGTCCTCCGATGCGAAATCGGGCCTGGCGTGGGTGCCCGACCTGCAGGCGCTGGCGGCGTGGGACGAGGCCGAGCGCGCTTGGCGGAAAGGGTGAAGAACGGCGGGTTCTCACCTGGATGAGTCTCTGCTGTTGCCAGCGGAAAGCGTGAACGTCAACGTGAACAGGCTTGCCGCTAACGCGGCAAGGTCTGTGCGAACGATGCGCGCTGCCCCAGCGCTGCCGAGAGCGCGTCAAGCGTTGGCATGTCCGGCAGCCACGGCTTGGCCGCGAAGCGAAAGCGCAGGTAGTCCAGCGCCACGACGGCGCAGATCGCGTCCAGTGTCGGTGTGGAAGCATCGATGCTGTTGACTTTGCCCGTTAGCTGGCCAAGTGCTGCCGCCGACTCCAGCCGCGCCATGCCCTCGGCCATCGTGCGCCGGCGCCGCAGACCCACCGGTGTGTCGTCAAAGAGCACCGGCGCAGTCACCTTGCGAATGATGATGGTGTGAACCGCCGCGTCGATCACCCCGAGCGCGATACCGGCACGTGACAGCACGCCGCTCACTTCGCCGCCTAGCAGGCTCGGCCACTTCGGCGCCGGGCGCGTGTGTTCAAGCCACTGCACGATCAGCAGGCTCTCGGTAAGTGGCACACCGTCATCGGTGATCAGCGTCGGTACGCGCGTGGCCGCGTTGGCTGCGCGCAGGCGCGGATCGTCGGCCCACGGGTCAACGATCGTCGGCTCGACGATCAGCCCCTTCTCGATCATCGAGACGCGGGCGATGCGGACGTAGGGCGAGGTGGTGTTGGCGAG
>JANNGN010000028.1:0-2346 GCA_031403895.1 Rubrivivax sp.
GTCGCCATCGTGCTGCCCAACGGCGCCGAAATGGCCAGTTGCTTCATCGCCTGCGCCAGCGGCGTGGCCAGCGCGCCGCTGAACCCGGCCTACCGCGCCGACGAGTTCGAGTTCTATCTGGCCGACTTGAACGCCAAGGCACTGATCGTGGAGCGGGGAAGCACCTCGCCGGCAGTCGAGGTGGCGAAGAAGACCGGCCTGCGCATCATCGAACTGCTGCCGCAGCTGGACGCGGGCGCCGGCAGCTTCACGCTCGACGTGGGCACCGGCACGGCGTCGGCAAATGGCGGCTACGCCCAGCCCGATGACGTGTCGATGGTGCTGCACACCTCGGGCACCACGTCGCGGCCGAAGATCGTGCCGCTGTCGCAGCGCAACCTGGCGGCGTCGGCGCAGAACATCCGCGACACGCTGCGTTTTCAATCCGATGACTGCGGCCTGAACATCATGCCGTTGTTCCACATCCACGGCCTCATTGCGGGCGTGATGGCGCCGCTGGCGGCGGGCTCGCAGGTTTTCTGTACACCCGGCTTCAATGCGCTGAAGTTCTTCGGCTGGATGGACGAGGCCAAACCGACCTGGTTCACGGCCGTGCCCACCATGCATCAGGCCATCGCGTCGCGCGCGTCGAAGAACCTGGAGATCATCAAGCGCCATCCGCTGCGCTTCATGCGCTCGTCGTCGTCGAGCATGCCGCCGCAGGTCATCCGCGAGGCTGAAGAGATCTTCGGCGCGCCGCTGGTCGAGGCCTACGGCATGACCGAAGCCACGCACCAGATGGCCAGCAACCCGCTGCCGCCGGCCGTGCGCAAGCCCGGCACCGTGGGCCTGGCGGCGGGGCCCGAAGTGGCCATCATGTCTGAAGACGGCACGCTGCTGCCGCGTGGCACGGCGCTGGCAAACACGGGTGAGATCGTCATCCGCGGTGCCAACGTCAGCGCCGGCTATGAGTCCAACCCGAAGGCCAATGCCGAGGCCTTCACGTCCGGCCCCAACAGCGGCTGGTTCCGCACCGGCGACCAGGGCGTGATGGATGAAGACGGCTACATCAGCATCACTGGCCGGTTGAAGGAAATCATCAACCGCGGCGGCGAAAAAATCAGCCCGCGCGAAGTCGATGAAATCCTGATGGACCACGCGGCGGTGGCGCAGGTGGTGTGCTTCGGCATGCCGCACGCCAAGCTGGGCGAAGAGGTAGCCGCCTGCGTGGTGCTGCGCGAAGGGCACGCCGCCACCGAACGCGAGTTGCAGGCGTTCGTGGCCAAGCGCGCCGCCGATTACAAGGTGCCCAAGAAGATTCTCTTCATGGAGGAAATTCCCAAGGGCGCCACCGGCAAGCTGCAACGCATCGGGCTGGCCGCCAAGCTGGGTTTGGGTTGAACAAAATCACCGCCAGGAATCGTTTCCAACATTCATCAGGAGTTGTACCGTGAAGCAGAAGTTTTCCATGCGTGTGATGGCCAGCCTGGCCCTTGCTTTCCTGTCGTCCACAGGCGCCCATGCGGCGCCGTGGGAACCCACCAAGCCGATCGAATTCGTGGTGCCCGCTGGCACCGGCGGGGGCGCCGACCAGATGGCGCGTTTCATCCAGGGCGTGGTGGCGAAGAACAAGTTGAGCCCGCAGCCCATCATCGTTGTCAACAAGTCCGGCGGCGCGGGTGCAGAAGGCTTCCTGGACGTGAAGGGCGACAAGGGCAACGGACACAAGATCGTCATCACGCTGTCCAACCTTTTCACGACTCCGCTGGCCACCGGCGTGCCTTTCAACTGGCGTGACATGACGCCCGTGCAGATGCTGGCACTGGACCAGTTTGTGCTGTGGGTGAATGAAGAGTCGCCGCACAAAACCGCCAAGGCTTACCTCGACGCGGTGCGCGTCGGCGCTGACAAAAGCATGAAGATGGGCGGCACGGGTTCCAAGCAAGAAGACCAGATCATCACCGTGCTGATTGAGAAAGCTGCGGGCAAGAAGGTCACCTACATTCCCTACAAGGGCGGTGGCGACGTGGCGGTGCAGCTGGTGGGCAAGCACATCGACTCCACCGTCAACAACCCGATCGAGGCCGAATCGCACTGGCGTGCGGGCAAGCTGCGCGCGCTGTGTGTCTTCGACAATGTGCCGATGCCGTACAAGACCAAGCTCACCGCCACACAGGCCTGGGCCGACATTCCCACCTGCGCTTCGGCCGGCCTGCCGGTGGACTACCTGATGCTGCGCGGCGTCTTCATGCCGCCGGGCGTGGCACCCGAGCAAGTGCAGTTCTACCTCGACCTCTTCAAGAAGGTGGCGCGCTGCCCGAGTGGAAGGACTTCATGGACAAGGGCGCGTTCAACACCACGGCGCTG
>JANNGN010000029.1:0-6353 GCA_031403895.1 Rubrivivax sp.
TCGCCCGGCCGATGCCGCGCGCCCCGCCGGTGACGAGGGCCGTCTTGCCTTGCAGGATGAGGGGCATGAGGGGGTTCCTTTCGGGTGGGGTGGGTGGATCGGTTCACTTTCGGCTGGTCAGGGAGCGTCAGTGCATGACCATTTTTGGAAGGGCCAGCTGTTACAACTATCAGGTCATAATTCGGCGGCTTCAACACATAAGCTGACTTGCGGGGGTTCGCAATAGAACTTCAGTTCGACTTGGTTGGCGACGTCAACTCGATAGTGCGACGGTTCACTTCTTGTCATCCATTGTCCATCGAGGGCCGAATACCTTTACTGCGGTTGTCATCAATGCGGCCTCCTGCTCGCTAACACCTGATTTTGTTAATGATTCATTGAACATCCTATAAACATCCTCTGGAGGTCTGGTCTTTGACGCAGTGAAATAATCCAGCAAAGAAACGCTCCTCGTATACTTGCCGCTAAGCGGCGACCCCAGTGTTGACCAAAACGCTCTTGGAATACTACTCGCAGATGATATTGTACCCTTCGGGACCGTCCAATCTGCCAATGCCCGCAATCTGGCGGATGATCGTCGAAGATCAGATAGCCGCCTATAACGTGCCATCGGGTATCATGTTCGACATGCACCGCGATGTGGCAGCATCTGGTCCTTCTGACGCATCTCGGCCAGCGACTCGTTGACACGGATTTCCAGGGATTGATTGAGCATTTCCAGTTGATGCTGCTTGAGCGCCCGAAGCCGGCTGCGTGGCACGCATCGTGGTGCTGTCGGGTGAAACGAGCGGCGCGCTGATCCGCCGCACGGTCGAACTGGGCGCGGCCGGTTTTGTGCCCAAGACCTACAGCTCCGAGATGATGCTGGCCGCACTGGGCCAGGTGCTGGCCGGGCGCATCTTCTTGCCGGCGGAAGCACGGCTGATGGCCGGCACGAATGCCGCTGGGCAGCCAACGCTGAAGGGGTGTGACCCGCTCGTGGGCCTGACGGCGCGCCAGATCGATGTCTATCGCGCTGCGGTGCGTGGCCTGCCCAACAAACTGATCGGGCGCGAACTCGGCATTGCGGAATCCACCGTGAAGAGCCATCTGACGGCGATCTTTGCAGCACTCGGCGTACACAACCGCACCGAAGCGGCCTACCAGGCATCGCGCGATGGCACCCACATCGGCTGAGGCCGCGCTGCCGCCAGCGCCAGCGATGGTGGCGCGTGATGCACATGAAGCGCTTGATGCCAGTGAAGCGCGTGATGCACATGAAGCGCTTGCTGCACATGAAGCGCTTGATGCGCTTGCTGCGCTTGCTGCGCGTGATGCCAGTGAAGCGCGCGTTGCGCGCGTCGCACAGCGTGCCGATGCGCTGTGCCTGCAGCAGATGCTCAACATGGGGCGCCAAAGTTATCTGCTGCTGCCGCACGCGCTGGCGCTGGTGTACTTTGCCGTGCAGGCCGGCGCGCCAATATGGGCCGCCATCTGGTTCACCGCCTGGATCGCACGAGAGGCACTGGCCCACCGGTTGAAAAGGCGGCTGCAAAGGGCCAGCGTCGCGCCGGCCGCGACTGCGCTCGACGCGGTGGCGCGCGGCTACTTTGTTGCAGGCCTGGTGTCCGCCGGCTTGCTGCCGGTGTTTTTTACGCGCTCGACCGACCAGGTGCTGGGCATCGTCATGGTTCTCGTCACGGTCCATGGCGCTGCGGCGCTGGTGGCGGCCTGCGGGGCACTGCGCGCCTGGATCGGTTTTTCCGTCCCCTTGCATGGCGCCGTCATCGTTGGATTTGTCTGGCGCGGCGGCGTCGCCGGATGGGTGTCAGCCGGGTTTGTGGTGCTATCTTTTGTCCTTGGCGTCGTGGTCGTGCGGTCTCAACGCCAGTCAACGCTGGCCCTGGCAGGCCTGATCGACGACAACGAGACCTTGTCAAAGGCATTGGCCCATGAACGCGACCGCGCCGAGGCCGAGCGCGACCGCGCCGAAGCGGCCAGCCAGTCCAAGACCCGCTTCTTTGCCGCCGCCAGCCATGACCTGCGCCAGCCCCTGCACGCGCTGTCGATCAACGCCACCACGCTCGACCTGGTGGCGCAACGTTCTGGCGACGCGCTGCTGAAAGAATTGAGCCAGGGCATCAACAGCGCATTGCGGCAGAGCCGCAGCTTGCTCGACGGCCTGCTGGATATCTCGCGCCTTGACGCCCATGCCGTTCAGACCTGCCTGACGCCGCAAGATATGGGCATGGTGCTGGAGACGGTGCGCGAAGAGTACGCCGCGCTGGCCGCGCGACAGGGGCTGACGCTTGAAGTCAGTGCAGGCGGAGGCGGGGGCGGGGGCGGGCGTGACGCGGCTGCCGCACCGTGGGCACTGACCGACGCCGACCAGTTGCTGCGCATCCTGGCTAACCTGGTTGACAACGCCATCAAGTTCACGCGCCAGGGTGGCGTCGTGCTGTCGGCGCGGCGGGTTGAATCAGGCCGCGTGCTGGTGCGCGTCAGCGACACCGGGCCGGGCATTGCAGCGGCCGAGCGCGAGCGTGTGTTCGAAGAGTTCTACCAGGTCGGCAACCCTTCGCGCGACCGCGCGCAAGGCCTGGGCCTGGGGCTGGCAATCGTCAAGCGCACGGCGGCGCTACTGGAGATTCCGCTTCAACTCATCAGCGAACCCGGCCGCGGCGCCACCTTTGAGCTGAGCCTGCCGGCGGCCACATCGGGCGTGTCGCCGCCGCAGACGCAGACGCCAAGTGCGCTGTCCGCCATGGCTGCGCCGGGCGCCGGCAAAACGCTGTCTGTGCTGCTGGTTGACGACGAGCCCGACGGGCTGATCGCGATGTGTACCTACCTGCGCCAGATCGGCTGGTCGGCGCTGGGTGTGGCCAGCGGCGACGAGGCCGATCTGGCGCTGGCGCAAGGCTTCTTTGCCGACGTGCTGGTGGTCGATTTCCGCCTGCGTGCAGAGACCGGCGTGGACGTCATCACCCGGCTGCGCAAGCAGCATGGCCAGCAGCACGGCAAGCACCACGGCGAGCTGCCCGCCGTGATCGTCACCGGCGACACCGCCGCGCAGCGCCTGCGCGAATTCGCAGCGCTCAGGGCCACCGTGCTGCACAAGCCGATCGACGGCGAAAAGCTGGCCCGTGCGCTGGTCGATGCGGTCGGGCGATGACTGAAGCGCGCGTCGGCCATCCAACCCAACCCGGCAAGCACCGCAGGCACGGCCAACACGCCGTGGTGATCGGCGCCGGCATTGCCGGGCTGACGGCGGCACAGGCGCTGGCCGATCACTTTGAGCAAGTCACCGTGCTTGAACGGGACCGCCTGCCCGACACGGCCGCAGACCGCGCCGGCACGCCGCAGGCGCTGCACGTTCACGGCCTGCTGGCCGGCGGCTTGAACGCGCTGGCCGCGCTGTTTGCGGGCTTCGAGGATGAACTGCTCGGTGCCGGTGCGGTGGCGCTGCGCGGTGGTCTGGACATCCGCGTCGAACGCCCGGGCTACGACCCCTTCCCGATGCGCGACCTGGGCGTGCTGACCTATGCCGTGTCGCGGCCGGCAATCGAATTCCTGCTGCGCAGGCGCCTGCTGCAGCAGGCCCATGTGCAGCTGCTGGCGCCGTGCCGGGTGCTGGAAATCAGCAGCGCGACGCGGCCGGGTGTCGATGGCGCGGCCGGCATCACGGTGACCGGCGTGCGCTGCCAGGGTATCGAAGAGGGCGGCGACCAGGGCATCGACCAGCGCGGAGACGCTTCGACGCGCCTGCTGCCGGCCGACCTGGTGGTCGATGCCTCGGGGCGCGGGGCGCTCACACTCGGCTTGCTGCGGGCGGCGGGCTGCGCGGCACCCGAAGTCAGCCGCATCGGCGTGGATATCGGCTATGCCACCGCCACCTACGAAATTCCCGCCGACGACCCGCGTCGCGGCTGGCTGGGTGTGATGACTTTCCCGCAGGCGCCACAAAGCAGCCGCGGCGCGCTGATGCTGCCACTGGAAGGCGGCCGCTGGATGCTCAGCCTGGGCGGCCGCGGTGGCGACAAACCAGCGGGCGATGAAGCCGGTTTTCTTGAATTTGCGCGCCAACTGCGCACGCCCACCATCTACCACGCGATCCGCGGCGCCAGGCGCGTTGGCGACATCGCGCGCTACGTCTTTCCGCACAGCCAGCGGCGGCACTTCGAGCGCATGCCATCGTTCCCGCGTGGCCTGCTGCCGCTGGGCGATGCGGTTTGCAGCTTCAACCCGATCTACGGCCAGGGCATGAGCGTGGCGGCGCAAGAGGCCGTGCTGCTGCGCCGTGTGCTTGCGCAATCAAGTGCCGCCACCGACCCGCTGGCCGGGCTGGCTGCGGCGTTTTTCAGCGGCTTGCAGCCGCTGCTGGATACGCCCTGGGCGATGGCCGCGATTCCGGACTTCATCTTCCCCGACACCACGGGCGAACGCCCGCCGGACCTAAACCGCACGCTGAAATTTGCCTTTGCCCTGTTGCGGCTGGCAGCCCGCAAACCCGATGTCCACAAGCTGGTGCTCGAGGTGCAGCACCTGCTCAAGCCACG
The DNA here is from genome assembly GCA_031403895.1 of Rubrivivax sp. Lineage (GTDB taxonomy): Bacteria > Pseudomonadota > Gammaproteobacteria > Burkholderiales > Burkholderiaceae_C > Rubrivivax. The sequence continues at coordinate 4,536 of JANNGN010000029.1, forward strand.
CAGCGTCTATCGCCGCCCGCTGCTGATGGCGCGCGTGTTGCTGGAACTGGTTCGCGCTGGGCGGTAAGCAGCGCGCTGGCACGCCGGCCAGGCTGTGGCTGGGTGACGGATCACGGATTACGGATCACGGCTCGCTTGACGCCGCCGCTTGGCCGCTTGGGCACAGGCCGTCGGCCGTGCCGGGCTGCACGCGCGCCAGCACCTTGGCTGCTGCATCGAATTCCAGGTTGTCGATGTGCTCGCGCAGCCGTTCGAAAGCCGCCGGGTCGAGCAGCCGCTGCAATGGCACAGAGGCCGCGCTGAAGTGGTCCAGTGCAGCCAGGCTGCGTTGGCGCAAAAGCCTGAGCAGGGTTTGAAGGGCGGCAGGGTGAAGCGGCTGGGGGGCGTTGTCTGTGGGCGCCACGGCCAGCACGTCGAGCAGCGGCGCAGCGTCGCGTTGGAGCTGCTGCAAGTGCTGGCCCAGGCCACGCAGCAGCCGCGATGTGTACTGCGGCTGGTGCGCGCGGCAGGCGGCTTCGGCGTCGCCGGCCAGTTGCGCGATGCGCCTGGCGCCGAGCATGCCGGCGCCACCGCGCAGCTTGTGCAGCCGGCCTGCCAGCAGGTCGCCAGCGGCTGCTTCTGGCACGTCGTCGGCCGCGTCCTTGCCCGCGTCGTTGCCCGCGCCGATGTCGGCGAACTCGTTGAGTAGGCGCCTGAGCATCGAGCGGAATAGCGCCCAGTCGCCGACCAGGCGATCACAGGCGTCGATGGTGTCGATGCCGGCGATGCGCGGCCAGGCGGCTTCAGGCAGAGCGGTCGCTGACTGCGGCACCGGCTCTGCGGGCGCGGTGGCGGGCGGGGTTTCGGTCGGCGTCTCGGTCGGTGTCTCGGTCGGTGTCTCGATCAAGCCCGGGCGCTGCCCGGCCCTGCCCTGCACATGACGCTGGATGCAGCGCACCAGCGCGCGCGGGTCGAAGGGTTTGCTGACAAAGTCAACCATGCCGCAGTCCGATGCGCGCTGCCGCTCGTCGCTCAGTGAGCCGGCGCTCAACGCGATCACCGGCAGCGCGTTCAGCCCCAGCTCGCTGTGCAGGCGCTGCGTGGTCTGGTAGCCGTCCAGCAGCGGCATCTGCAAGTCCATCAGCACGACATCAAAGTCATGCGCCGCCGCCTGCAGCCAATCGATGGCCTCCTGACCGTTGGCGCACAGCGTGACCCGCGCACCCTCGAGCACCAGGATGCGCTCGGCGACAAAGCGGTTGATGTCGCTGTCGTCAACCACCAGCACATGCACCCCAGGCAGTCCGGGTTGCCCCTGCAGCACGGCCGCCACCCGCAGCGGCGCCACCGCGCTGTCGCGTGCGAACCCGAGCGTCACGCCAAACTCGCTGCCCACGCCCGGCGTGCTGTGCAGGCTGAGCTCGCCGCCCATCAGGGCGACCAGGCGCTTGACGATCGACAGCCCAAGGCCGGTGCCACCAAAGCGGCGCGTGATCGATGAGTCGGCCTGCATGAAGGGCTGGAACAGGCGGGCCTGTACTTCTGGCGTTATGCCGATGCCGGTGTCGTGGACGCTGAAGTGCAGCCGCAGCGGGCCGGCGGGGGCGGTGGCGGCCGGTTCGCACCCTCCGTCGGCACTGTATGGTCGTTCGCTAACCCGCAAAGTGACCGTGCCGCGCTCGGTGAACTTGACGGCATTGGCCAGCAGGTTTCCCAGCACCTGGGTCAGGCGCAGCGCGTCGCCGGTCAGCGCCACGCTCAGCCCGTCGGGCAGGTCGAGCTTGAAGCCGATGCCCTTGGCCTGGGCCTGCGCGGCGGCCACGGCGCTCAGGTCGCTGA
>JANNGN010000030.1:0-7785 GCA_031403895.1 Rubrivivax sp.
CGAAGAGTTTCCGCTGGGCGGCGAAGGGGTGCTGATTGAACTGGTGCAAGCACCGGCCGAGGTGATCGCGGCGCTCGCCTGAGATCTGAGCCAGGGTTCCGGTCGCTGATCCCGGAGGCCGGGTGCGGCCTTCGCGGCCGGCGCTAGAGTGCAGTCCCCCTGTCCATCCGGAGCCTGACCATGAGTGCCCAATCGCTGATCGACCAACTGCTCAAGACCGGCCTGGCTGCGGTAAACGACGCGCGTGGCAGCCTGCTTGGTGCCAACCAGTCGGGGGACCTCGGCAAATACGCCACTGGCGCGGCGGCGGGTGGCGTGCTGGCTTTGCTGCTGGGCACTCGCGGCGGCCGGCGTGTGGGCGGCTCGGCGCTCAAGATCGGCAGCTTGGCGGCGCTCGGCCTGCTGGCCTACAGAACCTACAACGACTGGCAGGCGCAACAGCAGGCGAATGCGCCAGCGTCGGCTGCTGGCGTGGCTGCCGGCGTGGCTGCAGACGCACCGCTGGTCACGTTGCCGCCAGCCTTGCCCGCGCCCCAGACTGAACAGCACAGCCGCGTGCTGCTCAAGGCCATGGTTGCAGCGGCCAAGTGCGACGGCCATTTTGATGATCGTGAGCGTGTGCTGGTTGAAACCGAACTGCGCTGTTCCGAGCGTGATCCAGCCGTGCGCGCCTGGTTCGAAGCCGAATTGCGCCAGCCGGTGAACGCAGCCGACGTGGCAGCCGGCGCCAGCACGCCCGAGCTCGCTGCCGAGGTCTATCTGGCCAGCCTGCTGGTGGTGGACGCAAGCAGCGTGCAGGAGCGCGCCTACCTCGACGCGCTGGCGCTGGCGCTGCGGTTGGACGTGGGGCTGCAGCGCCAGTTGGAAGCACGCGCGTCGGCAGTCTGAGCGCCCCGACCGACGTTTCGCGGACCGCGCACGCGCAAGAAGTGCTGTCCACGGTGGTGCAGCGTTTCGCAGATGCGCTGCGCAGCGCCGCCAATTCCTTTTCTGCACAATCTGCCCCTGGAGGCATCAAGCCATGACTGCAAGAACGCTTTACGACAAGCTGTGGGACGACCATGTCGTACACACCGAAGAAGACGGCACGGTCACGCTCTACATCGACCGCCATCTGGTGCATGAAGTTACCAGCCCGCAAGCCTTTGAAGGCCTGCGACTGGCAGGGCGCAAGGTCTGGCGCGTCAGCAGCATCGTTGCCACGGCCGACCACAACACGCCCACCACGGGTTGGGAAGACGGCTACGACGGCATCACCGACCCCATCAGCCGGCTGCAGGTGACGACGCTGGACGCGAATATCAAGGAGTCGGGCGCGGCGGCGTACTTTCCGTTCCTCGACAAGCGCCAGGGCATCGTGCACGTCATCGGGCCAGAAAGCGGCGCCACGCTGCCGGGCATGACCGTTGTTTGCGGCGATTCGCACACCTCCACGCACGGCGCTTTCGGTGCGTTGGCGCATGGCATCGGCACCAGCGAAGTCGAGCACGTGATGGCGACGCAGACGCTGCTGGCCCGCAAGGCGAAGAACCTGCTCGTCAAGGTGGACGGCGTGGCCGGCCGCGGCGTCACGGCGAAGGACATCGTGCTCGCCATCATCGGCCGAATAGGCACGGCAGGCGGCACCGGCTACACCATCGAATTCGGCGGCTCGGCCATCCGCGCGCTCAGCATGGAAGGCCGCATGACGGTGTGCAACATGGCCATCGAGGCCGGTGCACGGGCGGGCCTGGTGGCGGTGGATGAAAAGACAATCGCCTACATCCACAACGGCGGCAAAGGCCGGCCACTGGCGCCCAAGGGTGTGGAGTGGGACCACGCGGTGGCGTTCTGGCGCACGCTGCAAAGCGACGCCGACGCGCATTTCGACGCCGTGGTCGAGCTCGACGCCGCGTTGATCCAGCCGCAGGTGACCTGGGGCACCAGCCCTGAGATGGTGCTGCCGGTGGACGGCCGCGTGCCCGACCCCGACAAGGAGAAGGACGCCATCAAACGCGGCGCCATCGAGCGCGCACTGGCCTACATGGGCCTGCAGCCCAACAAGGCCATCACCGACATCCACATCGACAAAGTCTTCATCGGCAGCTGCACCAACAGCCGCATCGAAGACCTGCGCGAAGCCGCCGCCGTGGTCAAGCGCGCGGGCACCCGCGTGGCGGCCAACGTCAAGCTGGCGCTGGTGGTGCCCGGCTCGGGGCTGGTGAAGGCGCAGGCTGAAGCAGAGGGCCTGCACACCATCTTCACTGCCGCCGGCTTTGAGTGGCGCGAACCCGGCTGCAGCATGTGCCTGGCCATGAACGCCGACCGCCTGGAGCCCGGTGAGCGCTGCGCCAGCACCAGCAACCGCAACTTCGAAGGCCGCCAGGGTGCGGGTGGCCGCACGCATCTCGTGAGCCCGGCGATGGCGGCTGCGGCTGCGCTCAACGGCCACTTTGTTGACGTGCGCCGCATGTCTTGAAGGAAGGGAAAAACCATGGACGCCTTCACCGTACACAAGGGCCTTGTCGCCCCGATGGACCGCGACAACGTCGATACCGACGCCATCATTCCGAAGCAGTTCCTGAAGTCGATCGCGCGCTCGGGCTTTGGCCAGAATCTGTTCGACGCCTGGCGCTATCTCGACCCGGGCGAGCCGGGGCAAGACCCGGCGTCGCGCAAGCCTAACCCTGATTTTGTGCTGAACCAGCCGCGTTATGCGGGTGCCAGCGTGTTCTTGGCGCGCAGCAATTTCGGCTGCGGTTCCAGCCGCGAGCACGCACCCTGGGCGCTGCAGCAATACGGCTTTCGCGCGCTGATCGCGCCCAGCTACGCCGACATCTTCTTCAACAACTGCTTCAAGAACGGCATGCTGCCGATCGTTTTGCCTGAAGCGCAGGTGGCGCGTCTGTTCGACGAAGTCTTTGCCTTCCCGGGCTACCAGCTCACCGTGGACCTGCCGCGCCAGGTGGTGGTCAAGGCCGACGGCAGCGAGCTGGCCTTTGAGGTGCAGCCGTTCCGCAAATACTGCCTGGTGAATGGCTTCGACGACATCGGCCTGACGCTGCGGCACAAGGACAAGATCAAGGCCTTCGAGGCCGAACGGCTGGCGCGCCTGCCGTGGCTTGCACAACGCCAACTTTGAAAGCACAACCATGAAGATCGCCATCCTGCCGGGCGACGGCATCGGCACCGAAATCGTCGAACAGGCGGTTCGCGTGATGAACGTGCTCGACCTGAAGTTCGAGACCGAGACCGCGCTCGTCGGCGGCGCCGCTTATGAAGCACACGGCCATCCGCTGCCCGACAGCACGCTGCAGCTTGCCAAGGACGCCGACGCCATCCTGTTCGGCGCCGTCGGCGACTGGAAGTACGACAAGCTGGAGCGAGCACTGCGCCCCGAGCAGGCGATCCTCGGCCTGCGCAAGCACCTGGGCCTGTTTGCCAACCTGCGGCCTGCGCTGTGTTACGAGCAGCTCACGCACGCCTCGTCGCTGAAGCCCGAACTGGTGTCGGGGCTGGACATCCTGATCATCCGCGAACTCACCGGCGACATCTACTTCGGCCAGCCGCGCGGCCGCCGCGTCGCCACCGACGGCCACTTCCCCGGCACTGAAGAAGCCTTCGACACGATGCGCTACAGCCGGCCCGAGATCGAGCGCATTGCCCACGTCGCTTTCCAGGCGGCACGCAAACGCAGCGGGCGCGTGACCAGCGTCGATAAGGCCAACGTGCTGGAGACCTTCCAGTTCTGGAAGGATGTGGTCACCGAGGTGCATGCCGCTTACCCGGATGTGGAACTGCAACACATGTACGTTGACAACGCCGCCATGCAACTCGTCAAGGCGCCGAAGGCCTTTGACGTGCTGGTGACGGGCAACATGTTCGGCGACATCCTGAGCGACGAAGCCGCGATGCTCACCGGCAGCATCGGCATGCTGCCCAGCGCGTCGCTCGACAAGGCCAACAAGGGGCTGTACGAGCCCAGCCACGGCAGCGCGCCCGACATCGCGGGCAAGGGCGTGGCCAACCCGCTGGCTACAATCTTGTCTCTTGCCATGATGCTGCGCTACACCCTCAAGCAACCCGCCGCCGCCGAGCGCATCGAGTCGGCGGTGAAAGCCGTGCTCACAGCCGGCTTGCGCACGGCAGACATCTGGAGCGTGGGCACGACAAAGGTCGGCACGCGTGAGATGGGCGATGCGGTGGTTGCCGCTGTCAGTGGCAAAACGATTACTACCAAGCGCTAGCGCTCCTGAATCGTCTCGCCCCCCACCCAGGACCCCGGCGACACGAGCCAGGTGTTGCCAGGGGTTCGGAAAAGAAGGCGAAAAGAAATGGCACTTGCATTGAATCCGCGGGTTGGTCTGGTTGGCTGGCGCGGCATGGTGGGCTCGGTGCTGATGGACCGCATGCGGACTGAAGCCGACTTCGCGCTCATCGAGCCTGTGTTCTTCAGCACCAGCAACGCGGGCGGCGCATTGCCTGCGGCTATCGCGGGCCTGGCGAAGAACGACACCACCTTGCACCAGGCCAGCGACATCGTGGCGCTGATAAGCTGCGACGTGATCATCACCTGCCAGGGCGGCGACTACACCAAGGCCGTGCATCCGCAGCTGCGCGCTGCAGGCTGGAAGGGCTACTGGATCGACGCCGCGAAGACGCTGCGCATGAACGACGACGCGGTGATCATCCTCGACCCCGTCAACCTGCCGGTCATCAAGACGGCGCTGGCCAAGGGCGTGCGCGACTACATCGGCGGCAATTGCACCGTGAGCTGCATGTTGATGGGCGTGGGCGCGCTCTTCAAGGCCGAACTCGTGGAATGGATGACGGCCACCACCTACCAGGCCGCCAGTGGTGGCGGTGCGCAACACATGCGCGAGCTGCTCACGCAGTACGGCACGCTCAACGCGGCAGTGCGCCCGTTGCTGGACAACCCGGCCAGCGCCATTTTGGACATCGACCGCCAAGTCGCGGCCACCCAGCGCGGTTTTTCGGCAGAAGAAACCGCCAACTTCGGCGTGCCGCTGGGCGGCAGCCTGATCCCCTGGATCGACAGCGACCGGGGCGACGGCACGAGCCTGGAAGAGTGGAAGTGCGGCGCAGAGACGAACAAGATCCTGGGTCGCGGCCCGGGCTTCGGCAATGACGCGAAACCAGCCACCCCCATCGACAGCCTCTGCGTGCGCGTAGGTGCCATGCGCTGCCACAGCCAGGGCCTGACGATCAAGCTCAAGCAAGACGTGCCATTGGCCGACGTTGAAGCGCTGATCCGCAACGACAACGCCTGGGTGCGCCTGGTGCCCAACACCCGCGAAGCGACGCTGCGCGGCCTGACGCCTGTGGCGGTGACGGGCACGATGGACATCGCGGTGGGTCGTGTACGCAAGCTCGCGCTGGGCGAGCGCTATCTCGGCGCCTTCACCATCGGTGACCAGTTGCTGTGGGGTGCGGCCGAGCCGCTGCGGCGCATGCTGCGCATCCTGCTGCAGGCTTGAAGGGCTTGGGATGAAGCGCGTTGTCCACAGGCAACAAGGTGAAGCTGGCGCAGAAACAAAGCAATTCACCCCTGAACATCAGCTTCTGCGTGAGCTTGCGCTCCTATATGCTTGATAGTGTTGCGATTTCTGCCGTTTCCGGGCTCGGGCGCTTTGCCCAGGCGGGGCCGGCTTGAAGAGAAGGCCGCCGGCTCTGTGCCAAGCCTCGTCCGACCGCGTGGGGGAAATGCTTTGAAACATCGCTCGTCAAACGTTGCGCGCTTCGCGCGTCAAGGGGTGGCACTGGCCATCGCCGGCCTGTGGGGCACGCAGGCCGCTGCGCTCGGGCTGGGTCGGTTGAACGTGCAGTCTGCGCTTGGTGAAACGCTCAAGGCCGAGATCGAAATCACAAGCATGACGCCCGAAGAAGCGGCGTCGCTGAAATTGCGAATCGCGCCGCCCGATGCCTACCGCTCGGCAGGCGTCGAGTACAACGCTGTGCTGCCGTCCACCCAGGTCCAGATGACGCGCCGGGCCGATGGCCGCAGTGTGCTTCGCGTGACAAGCGACCGCGCCGTGCTTGAGCCCTTTGTTGACGTGATCGTGGAAGCCACGTGGTCCAGTGGCCGCCTGGTGCGCGAATACACGATGCTGTTCGACCCGCCCGGCTCACGCCAGGCCCAAGCCGCGCCGCCGGCCACGGCACCGGTGCTGACGCCGGCACCGGCACCCGCCGCCGAGGCAGCGTCACCGCCGGTTGCAGCGGCCCCTGCTGCGCCGCGTGCGTCCCGCCCGGTTCCGCCGGTGCGTGTCATCACACCGGCCACCACCGCACCGGCAGCGCCGGGCAGCGGCGACGAATACCGCGTGCGCTCGGGGGACTCGCTGTCGCGCATTGCCGGCCGAACCCAGCGCCAGGGCGTCTCGCTCGACCAGATGCTGGTGTCGCTGTTCCGTGCCAATCCGCAAGCCTTTGTTGGCGACAACATGAACCGGCTCAAGGCTGGCACCGTGTTGTCGGTGCCGTCGGCCGAAGATGCAGCCAAAGTCACACCGCAGGCCGCACGCGAAGTCATCCAGGCCCAGAGCGCCGACTTCGGCGCCTACCGCCAGCGCCGGGCCTCGGGCGTCACCACGGCCGCAACCGACGCGCCTGCGCGCCAGGCCACCGGCAAGGTGCAGACGCAGGTTGATGACCGCAAGCTGGGCGCCACGCCCACGCCAGACCGGTTGACGCTGTCGCAAGGCGCCACCAAGGCCTCCGCGCCCGAAACCCGCGCTTCGCGCGAGGCCGAGCGCAAGGACAGCGGCACCCGGCTGGCCGAACTGGCGCGCAATGTCGATGACCTGAAGAAGCTGCAAGGCGCCACCGCGCCGGCTGCATCCGGTGCGCCAGCGGCCAAGCCAGGCGCAACCGCCCCGGCTGCCGCGCCCGCTGCACCTGTGGTCGCGGCGACGCCGACGCCAGCCCCAACGCCGGCCGCTGCGCCTTCCGTCGCCCCCACCGTCGTGGCCGCTGCGCCGCCGCCGATGGCATCGGCGCCATCGCAAATGCCACCGCCCACAGCGACGCCGATGCCCGCGTCAGCGCCGCTACCGGCATCGGCACCGGCTGTTGCCAAGGCCCCGGCGCCAAAGCCTGGCACCGCTTCCGAAACACCGGGCCTGCTCGACTCCTTGAGCGACAACTCGATGCTCCTGCCCGCCGTTGGCGTGTTGGTAGCGCTGCTCGGTGGCCTGGGCCTGTACCGTTTGCGCAGCCGCCTGCGCAAGCCGGCGGGCGAGACCTCGTTCCTGGAAAGCCGGCTGCAGCCCGATTCCTTCTTCGGCGCCAGTGGTGGCCAGCGCATCGACACGCGTGAATCCACCAGCAGCACGGCGGGCGCCTCTTCGTCGATGAGCTATTCGCTGTCGCAGCTAGACGCCATCGGCGATGTGGACCCGGTGGCCGAAGCCGACGTTTACCTGGCCTATGGCCGTGACCTGCAGGCCGAAGAAATCCTGAAGGAAGCGATGCGCTCCAACCCCGAGCGCATGGCCATCCGGTCCAAGCTGCTCGAGGTCTATGCCAAGCGGCGCGACGCCAAGGGCTTCGAGTTGCTGGCGTCGCAAATGTTCAACCTGACGCGTGGCGAGGGCGAAGACTGGTCGAAGGCGCAGGCCCTGGGCCTGACCATCGACCCCGACAACGAGCTCTACCAGCCCGGTGGCGAGCCTGAAGAAGTGCGCGGTGCCGGCGGCCAGGTGGTCGAGCCCCTGGGTGCCTCTACCGTGCCCTACACCGCGCCCGCGTCTGCGCCGATGTTCCAGCCTGCGGCCGACGCGACGC
>JANNGN010000031.1:0-1856 GCA_031403895.1 Rubrivivax sp.
GCACGCCAGCGCATGCGCCTGGCGGGCATGACCGAGGCGCAGATCAGCAGCGTCGAAAGCGCGGGCGAGGTGCGCCCGCGCCTGACGCTGACCGCGCCGTCCAGCGGCGTCGTCACCGAGCTGGCGCTGCGCGAAGGCATGACGGTTGAACCCGGCATGCTGCTGGCGCGCATCAACGGCCTGACGACCGTGTGGGCCGTGGCCGACATGCCCGAAGCGCAGGCCGCGCTGGTGCGGCGCGGCACGCGGGTCGAGGCGCGCAGCCCGGGCGCGCCGGGCGAGGTCTTCCGTGGCGCGGTGCAGGCGGTGCTGCCGCAGGTGGACGCGGCGACGCGCACCATCAAGGCGCGCGTCGAACTGGCCAACCCGGGGCAGCGGCTGTCGCCAGGCATGTTCGTGACGATGCAGTTCATGGACACGCTGAAGCAGAAGGCGCTGCTGATCCCGAGCGAGGCGCTGATCCAGACTGGCAAGCGCAGCGTCGTGCTGCTGGCCGAAGCAGGCGGCCGCTTCACGCCGGTGGAGGTGGAAGCCGGCATCGAATACGGCGGCCAGACCGTTATCAAGAACGGCTTGAAGGCGGGGCAGCGCGTCGTCGTGTCGTCGCAGTTTCTGATCGACTCCGAAGCCAGCCTGCGCGGCGTCGAGGCGCGGCTGAACGACGAGCCGAAACGCAGCGCGGCGAGCACCGGCGCCAAGCCGCCACTGCATCAAGGCGAAGCGCTGGTCGAAGCCGTCACGCGCGACGGCATCACCCTCAAGCACGGGCCGATCCCGAGCATCAAATGGGGCGAGATGACGATGGAATTCAAGCCGCCGCCGCCCAAGCAGATGCCACGCGGCCTGCGCGCTGGCGACCGCGTTGACTTCGAATTCACCATGACTGACGAGGGCCCGCAGATCACGCGCCTGACCCTCATGCCACCCACCGCACCGGCCGCGCCGACCCCCCAAGCCTCAGGAGCCGCACGGTGATTGCCGCGCTGATCCGCTGGTCCATCGTCAACCGCTTCCTGGTGCTGCTGGCCACGCTGGGCGTCACCGCCTGGGGCCTGTGGTCGCTGGCGCGCACGCCGCTGGACGCACTGCCCGACCTGTCGGACGTGCAGGTCATCATCCGCACGCCGTACCCGGGCCAGGCGCCGCGCATCGTCGAAGACCAGGTCACCTACCCGCTGACGACGACCATGCTGTCGGTGCCGGGTGCCAAGGCCGTGCGCGGCTATTCCTTCTTCGGCGACTCTTTCGTCTATGTGCTGTTCGACGATGGCACCGACCTTTACTGGGCGCGCTCACGCGTGCTCGAGTACCTGAACCAGGTGCAGGGGCGGCTGCCAGCATCGGCCAAACCGGCGCTCGGCCCCGACGCCACCGGCGTGGGCTGGATCTACCAGTACGCGCTGATCGACCGCAGCGGCAAGATGGACGCGGGCCAGTTGCGCGCGCTGCAAGACTGGTTCCTGAAGTACGAACTGAAGACGGTGGCCAACGTGGCCGAAGTGGCCTCGGTGGGCGGCATGGTGCGCCAGTACCAGGTGGTGCTGGACCCCGACAAGCTGGCGGCTTACGGCATCCCGCACGGCAACGTGATTGACGCGATCAAACGGGCCAACCAGGAAGCCGGTGGCTCGGTGCTGGAGCTGGGCGAGGCTGAATACGTGGTGCGCGCATCGGGCCTGCTGGCGACGCTGGACGACTTTCGCAAGATACCGCTTAGCGCCACCAGCGCCGGCGTCTCGGTGCGCCTGGGCGACGTGGCGCGCATCCAGGTCGGGCCGGAGATGCGGCGCGGCATTGGCGAACTCGACGGCGAAGGCGAAGCCACTGGCGGCGTGATCATCATGCGTTCGGGCAAG
>JANNGN010000032.1:0-12136 GCA_031403895.1 Rubrivivax sp.
CGTGGGCCCGCCGGGGACAAAGAAGCTCGCCACCAGCAGCAGCACGGCCAGCAGGTAGATCCAGTAGCTGAGCATGTTGACGTAGGGGAACACCATGTCGCGCGCGCCCACCATCAAGGGGATCAGGTAGTTGCCGAAGCCGCCCAGGAAGAGCGCGGTCAGCAGGTACACCACCATGATCATCCCGTGCATGCTGACGAACTGCAGGTAGTTGCTCGGGTTGATGAAGGCGAACTGATTCGGGAACCCAAGCTGCAATCGCATCAGCCACGACAGCACCAGCGCCACCATGCCGATGGCGATGGCGGTTATGGCGTACTGGATGGCGATGACCTTGGCGTCCTGGCTCCAGATGTACTTGCCGATGAAGGTCTTCGGGTGGTACAGCTCCATCTCGCCGACTTCGGCGGGCGGTGCGTAGTCCGATGCGTCATGCGCAACTGTTTCAGACACAGGCGTCTCCTCTTCCCCGAATGTTCATGGGCGCCGGATCACCGGCATGCAGAGTCATGGCTCAATTCCCCGATCGCAACGTCCAAGGCAAGGACGAGGACAAACCGTGTGTCACTTGGCATTGATATAGACAACGAGGTCATTGATGGCCTGATCGTCCCTGAGCATGGCGGCCATCAGCGCCATCTGGGCACCATACATGTCCTGCGCATGCGCGCCGCGTACACCGTCGCGAAAGTTCTTCAGCTGCGTCACCATGTACCAGTCACTCATGCCCTTCAGTCGGGGAGCGTTCGTCGCTTCGATGCCCTGGCCTGCGGCGCCGTGGCAAGCGCCGCAGGTCACAAATTGGTGCTCACCCTTCTTTGCATCGCCCTTCACCGTGGCTGGCGTCGGCTTGTCTGGCAGCGTGCCGATGTAGGCGGCGACATTCTCGATCGCCGCATCGTCAGTCAACAACGCCGCCATCGGCGCCATGACCTTGCCGTAAGTGTCTTTGCTGTGTACGCCGCGGGTTCCTTTCTTGAACTGCGCCAACTGGCGCTTGAGGTACCAGGCCCCTTGCCCGGACAGCTTGGGTGCATTCAGCGCAGCCATGCCTTCGCCCTGCGCACCGTGGCAGGCCGCGCAGGTGGCGTACAGCGGCTGACCAGCAGCCGCATCGCCTTTGGGTCTTGCCTGCCACTGGGCAAACGTCGGCTGCGCATTCAGCCAGTTCTGAAATGCAGCTTCTTCGTCCACCACGATGCGGCCCCGCATGACGAAGTGGCCAATGCCACACAACTCTTCGCACAGCAGATCGAAACTGCCGGTGCGCGTGGGCGTGAACCAGGCCGATGTGACGAGGCCCGGCACCAAGTCCATCTTGACGCGAATCTGCGCCACTGAAAAGTTATGCAGCACGTCCATCGAACGCAGCAGCATGTTGACCGGCTTGCCGATCGGAAGGTGAACTTCGGGGTTGGCGATGAGGATGTCGTCCTGCCCTTTCGGGTCGCCTGGATCAATACCAAACGGGTTGCCGGCGCTGACGAATCGCGCGTTGACGATGCCGAGTTTGGCGTCCTTGCCCGGAAAGCGATACATCCAGTGCCATTGCTGGCCGACCGCTTCGACCTGCGCCGCATCCTTGGGCACGTCAACGAACTGCGCCCAGACCGACAGTCCGGGCGCCAGCATGGCGGCCACGCCCACCGATGTCAGACCGAAGAGCCACCACTCGAGCTTCTTGTTCTCGGGCTCGTAGTCTGCGCGCTGGCCCACCCGGTAGCGGTAGCGGAACACGGCGTAAGCCATGAACAGATTGACCGCGATGAAGACAAAGCCCGTGACCCAGAACGTGAGGCTGATGGTGGTGTCGATGGCCCCCCAGTTGGAAGCGATCGGCGTGAAGTACCACGGGCTCAGGAAGTGAAAGAGCACGGATCCAAAGACCAATAGCACCAGTGCGATCACGACACTCATACTGGATCTCCTCGTTGGGTCGAGCGATCGGCGAATGGACTTTGGTGCTGCAGTCCAGGGTGCGCCGCATTCTGTCCTTAACTTTCGCTGGCGTCCAGCCTGAGCCTGTTCGAGAGCCGTCTCAAGTGACCCCGAGTACACCCTGCATGCCGCACGGCGAGCCTTGTACTTTGCCAGTTTGCCTCGGTCGGCCACGAAGCGCACAGCGCAGGGGCAGCCAGGTGCCGGGGTAGGCAAACACGCTTGCCAGCCCCTCCCTATCGGCAGTACAAACCTGAGCAGTCGCTGTTCAATCCACTCGCCACTTCAATGAACTTGAGGGTTTCACCATGCGCAGGCAGCACTGCTTTCTGCGGCCCTGCGGGGCAGGCGCACAGCGCATGAGCGAAGGCATGTTGCTCGCCGCAGGCGCGGGCCGGCACCCCCACTTCGTTGCCATGCGGCGGACCGAAGTTTTTCGGTTTGCGCAGAGCGCACCACGTGCGAACCTTCAACTTGATGGGCATGCTCACATTCAGCCTGCGGTGCATCTTCGGGTGCCCGTCTCGCTCAGCACCGGTGTTTCTGTAGTCGATCTACCCACTTGCCCGAATCCCCCCTCTCTACGTGGAGAACACTTTGGAACTTCAACAGGATTTGCACCGTGGCCCGGGCCGCGACGTTGATTGGTTAGCAGCAGCCGTGGCCGGGTTCGTCGCGGGCGCCGTGATGATGGTTCTCGAACTGTCCTGGGCCGCATCGATGGGCAACGTCAGCCCGTGGCGCGTGACCCAGCTCACAGCAGCATTGACGATGGGCAGCGAGGCGACGCTGAATGCCCCCGCTTCGCAGTTCAATCTCACCGTCGTGGCGGTGGCGCTGGCCACCCACTATGCGCTGGGAATCTTTTCGGGTTTGGTCCTGGCCTGGATCCTGGCCGCGATGCATCGCTTCGGCAAACTCGGTGTGGCCGAGGCGGTAGGCGGCACTTTTGGCGCCGTCATCTACTTCGTCAACTTCCACATCCTCACCGCCTGGGCACCTTGGTTCGCCGAGTTGCGCGGTTGGGGCACCTTCATCCTGCATGTGATATTCGGGCTGGTCGCGGCGGTCGGGTACACATGGCTGTCCAGGCGCGGGCAGGTCGTCACAGGCAGCGTCGGCGGTGCTTGATGCTGCGGCTCAAACACTCGCCCGCGTGCCAGTGACAGCACTCTTCAACCCCCGCCTGGGACTGGGTGTCAAAGACCGGCCGCAATGAGCCCTGCCCTTGCGGCAGCGGGCGAAAGTTCAAGCTCTGCCACGGCGTGGTGGCCATCGCTGCGCTGCCTGTTTCTGCGCCTGCGGCCCTGTCGCGCCAGTGTGGCGATTGCACCGCCTGCTGCCAGGGCTGGGCCGAAGGCGAGATCCGCGGCCACCGCATGTTTGCCGGCCAGCACTGCCACTTCCTGGCCGAAGGTGCCTGCACGATCTACGAAGAACGGCCGCAGTCACCCTGCCGCAATTTCATCTGCGGCTGGTTGATGGCGGGCAGCCCCTTGCCCGAAAACTTTCGCCCCGACCACATCGGCGTCATCGCTGTGCCGATGCGCTGGCGCGAACGCCAGGCCCTCGTGCTGCTGTCGGCCGGCAACGACCCACGGCCCGAGCTGGTGGCCTGGATGGAGGCCTTTGCGCGCGCCAGCGGGTCGCCGTTCTTCTACGAACAACGGGGTACACGCATCGGCTACGGGCCGCCGGAATTTCAGCAGGAGATGCTGGCCAAATTGCAGCGCGGCGAAAGGCTCTGGTAGCGCAGGCTGAACGGGCTTGCGCGCGTCGCGAAGCGCGCTACAAGCCGAGATCGCTCAAGCCCGGATGCTCGTCCGGTCGGCGCCCCAACGGCCAGTGGAACAGGCGCTCTGCAGCCTGGATCGGCAAGTCGTTGATGCTGGCGAAACGCCGCGTCATGAAACCGTGTTCGTTGAATTCCCAGTTCTCGTTGCCGTAGCTGCGAAACCAATGGCCCGAGTCGTCGCGCCATTCATATGCAAAGCGCACGGCGATCACGTTGCCGGTGAATGCCCACAGCTCCTTGATCAAGCGGTAGTCGAGCTCGCGTGCCCACTTGCGGCGCAGGAAGGCTTTGACTTCCTCGCGGCCAAGCGGGAATTCAGCGCGGTTGCGCCAGCGCGTGTCTTCGGTATAGACGCGGGCGCAGACCTCGGGGTCGCGTGTGTTCCAGGCGTCTTCGGCGCCACGCACCTTCTTCTTCGCCGTCTCTTCGGTGAAGGGCGGCAGCGGCGGGCGGGTTTCGGTGGGCGTCATGGCAACTGCGCTGAATTCAATAGGTCTTGTACGACAGGAACTTGCCGCTCATGACGATGCTGACGCGGTCGCCTTTGGGGTCCGGCTCGCGCTGCAGGTCCATCTTGAAATCAATCGCCGACATGATCCCGTCGCCGAATTCTTCGTGGATCAATTCCTTGAAGGTCGTGCCATAAACGCTGACCAGTTCGTAGAAGCGGTAGATCAGCGGGTCGGTCGGCACGCTGGTGGGCAGGCTGCCTTTGTATGGCACCACCATCAGCCACTTTTTCTCTTCGGCCGTGAGGCCGAAAATCTCGGCCACCACGCCGGCCTGCTGGTCGCTCAGCGTCATCTGGCCCAGGCAGGCCGCCGTGACCCACTCTTTGCTCTGCCCCACCTGGGCGGCCACGTCCGACCACTTCAGGCCCTTGCTCACCTTGGCGGTGATGATCTTTTCTGTCACGTCGAAGCGGCTCATGCGATTTTCCTCAAGGGTTGGGTGGTCATGGGTTGTGATGGTGCAAGTGCGGGCGCAAGTTCGGGCGCGGGCTCCGGGTCGAGACCCGGGCTCACGTCCAGCGGCTGCGTCGGCGCGCGGCCGTGTGACAGCTGTGCGCTGCGCGCCACCAGAAAGTCAACCAGGTGGTTGCGGATGCGGTAGTACTGCGCGTCGTGGTGCAGCGTGGCGCGCGTGCGCGGCCGGCCCATCGTGTTCTTCACGATCTCGGCCACGCGCGCTTGCGGGCCGTTGCTCATGAGCAGGATGCGGTCGGCCAGCAGGATCGCTTCATCGACATCGTGCGTGATCATGAAGACGGTCTGCCGCTCTTGCGCGCAGATGCGCAGCAGCTCGTCCTGGATGGTGCCGCGCGTCAGCGCGTCCAGCGCGCCGAATGGCACGTCCAGCAGCAGCATGCGCGGCTGGATGGCGAAGGCGCGCGCGATGCCCACGCGCTGCTTCATGCCGCCGGACAAGGCACTTGGTTTCTTGTCGATGGCGGTGCCCAGGCCCACCATGGCGACGTACTTCAGCACCTGCTTGTCCACCTGCGCGCGGCTCCACCCGGGCCACTTGCTTCGCACTGCGAAGGCGATGTTCTTGCGCACCGTCAGCCACGGCATCAGCGCATGGCCCTGAAACACCACACCGCGGTCCAGGCTGGGGCCGGCGACTTCGCGCCGGTCCATGAAGACGTTGCCGGCGCTGGCACTTTCCAGGCCCGCCAGCACGTTCAGGATCGTCGTCTTGCCACACCCGCTGTGGCCGATGATGCAGACGAATTCGCCCTGCGCGATGCCGAAGTTGAGACCCTCGAAGACCGCCTCGCCGGCGCCGGGGTAGGTCTTGGACAGGCCTTCGACCTTGAGGAATTCGGTGCCCGTTTCGGTCGGCCTTGATTCGGTTCGCGTACCGTCAGTCGGCATACGTCACCGCCTTTTGCAGCCGGGCAAACACCAGGTCGAGCAGCATGCCGACGATGCCGATCGTCAGGATCGCGAAGATCACGTTCGGCAGGCTCAGGTTGTTCCACTCGTTCCACACGAAGTAGCCGATGCCGGTGCCGCCCACCAGCATCTCGGCGGCCACGATGACGAGCCACGCGATGCCCATGCTGATGCGCATGCCGGTCAGGATCGTCGGCGCGGCGGCGGGCATGATGACCTCGAAGGCGCGGCGCAAAGGGCTCACCTCCAGCGTGCGCGCCACGTTCAGCCATTCCTTGCGCACGCTGGCCACGCCGAAGGCGGTGTTGATGAGCATCGGCCAGATGCTGCAGATGAAGATGACGAAGATACCGCTGATGGCAGAGTCCTTGATCGTGTACAGCGCCAGCGGCATCCAGGCCAGAGGCGAGATCGGTTTGAGCACCTGGATGAAAGGGTCCAGCGCGCGGTACACGAGCGGGCTCATGCCGATGACGAAGCCCAGCGGTATCGCCACCAGCGCGGCCAGCAAGTACCCCAGCCCGACGCGACCGAGCGAATAGGCCAGCTGCAGCCCCACACCTTTGTCGTTAGGCCCGTTGTCATAGAAGGGGCTGGCCAGGTTCTTCACGATCACCGCGCCCATCTGCGCCAGAGTCGGGAAGCCGCTCTTGGCCACTGGCGCTGGGGCGCCGACAGTCGGGTCCTTGCCCATCAGCTTGGCGTATTCGATTTGCTCGGCGCTCATCGACGCTGCTGAAGGCAAGGCCACAGGCACTGTTGACAAGGTGGCCAGGTGCCAGGCCCCAAGCAGCACTGCCAGCAGCAACGCCGACAGCAGCCCCGCACGGAAGCCGAGCGATCGGATCAGGGCCTGCATGGCTCAGGCGCGCTTGATCGCAAAGCTGTTGACGTAGGCATCGGCCTTTTCGGGGTCGAAGACTTTTCCCATCACCGTGAACTTCGGGTATGCGCCCTGCTTCGGGTCAGGCACCTTCATGTCCAGCGCCTTCATCTGCTTCACGGCGTCAGTCAGCAGGAACACCTTCTCGGCGATCTGCTTGTAATTGACATCGCCCTTGACATAGCCCCAGCGCTTCATCTGCGTCAGCATCCACACCGCCATGCTCTGCCAGGGGATGGGGTCGAAGTCGGCGCGGTCGGGCACGTTCTTCACATTGCCCAGGCCGTCGGCGAACTTGCCGGTCAGCACTTGCGCGATCACGGTTTCGGGCTGGTTCAGGTAGGCCTGCGGGCTGATGACCTTGGCGATGAGTTCGCGGTTCTCGGGCTTGCGCGCCATCGCCGACGCGGTGAGCACGGCGCGGTATAGCGCGGCAAAGGTGTTCGGGTTCTTCTGGATGAATTCGGTGCTGGTGCCAAAGGCGCAGCAGGGGTGGCCGTTCCACAGCTCTTTGGTGAGCAGGTGGATGAAGCCGACTTCGTCGAACACCGCGCGCTGGTTGAAAGGGTCGGGGCCGAGAAAGCCGTCGATGTTGCCGGCGCGCAGGTTGGCCACCATCTCGGGCGGCGGCACGACGCGAATCTGGATGTCCCGGTCGGGGTCGAGCCCGGCTTCTGCCACGTAATAGCGCAGCAGAAAGTTGTGCATCGAAAACTCGAAGGGCACCGCGAACTTGAAGCCCTTCCAGTCCTTGGGTTCGCGCTTGTCCTTGTGCTTGACAGCCAGCGTGATGGCCTGGCCGTTGGTGTTCTGGATCGTGGCCACGTTCATCGGCGTGGCCGGGCTGCCCACGCCCAGGCTGATGGCCAGCGGCATGGGGCTCAGGAAGTGCGTGGCGTCGTACTCCTTGTTCAGCATCTTGTCGCGGATGAGCGCCCAGCCCGCCGTCTTCACGACTTCGACGTTCAGCCCCTGCTTGGAATAGAAACCCAGCGGGTGCGCCATGATCAGCGGCGTGGCGCAGGTGATGGGGATGAAGCCGACCTTCAAGTCCTTTTTCTCCAGCGCGCCGGCCTTGTCCTGCGCCATCGCCTGCAAGCTGGCGATGGGCAGCACGCTGCCGATGGCCGCCATTGCGCTGCGGCGGCCCACCGCGCGCAGGAAGCTGCGGCGCACGGCGTCCTGCGGGAACAGCGCCTTCACGAGCGTGGCCTCGATGAAGGCGTTGGAGTAGGCCTCGAATTCGGCCGTTTCGCTGCGCGCGCGCAGCGCCGCCGTGGCGTGCTCTGCGACTGAGCCGTGGGCGCCGCAAGCGCAGCGCAGGGTCAGCGGGCGGTCGGCGTCGAAGGGGTCGAAGTACGCGCTCATGCTTGTCCTTGTGCAGTGCATTGAATGTAGAAAGCGCCTCGGCTGCGCGCCATCGACGCCACAGTGGTGCCGCCATCGCGCATGCCCATGACGCCGAAGCGCTGCGCGTCGGCCAGCGCGGCCGCGTGCGCGCCGACGCCGTCGTCGCGCAGGTCGGTGGTCAGAGCCGGCTTGGGCGGGTCGTCCACCGCGATCAGCCTGTACACGCTGCGCGCCTTGGCATGGCGCGCCACGATGCACAGCAGCTCTTGAACGATGCGAAAGAAAGCGATCACCAGACCGCCTGCGGGCGGCGCCACACCGGCCGCCACACCGACCGCCACACAAACCGCAACATGGCACTGCGGCGTGGCGTCAAGCTTGCTGCTTTCAATGAATTCCTGGGCCTGCCATTTCAGCGCCACCAGCAGCAAACCCGGCTCGTCGTGAATCTCGCGTGCGATGCGCATGCGCTCGCCTTCGCGCACGGCCTCCAGGTGGCGGACCAGGTCGCGCAGTTCGCGCGTGCGCTCGGCGACGCGGCGTTCCAGTTCGTCGTGGCTGCGCTGCAGCAGTTCTTTGGCGCGCTTGCGTTCGGTGCTGTCAACGACAGTGAGCACCGCGCCCTGCACCTGGCCGTCTTCGATCACCGGATGGCTACTGCACTCGGCCGGCAGGGCGCTGCCTTTGGCATGCGAATGGTGCATCAGCGCGTGCATGTGGTGGTCCAGCACCATGTCGGTGCTGCGGCCCAGCATCTGCACCGCCGCGCGGTTCACGAAGGTGCAGTGGCAGGCGATGTCGATGCCGAAGACGCCCATGCCGGTGCTTTGCAGCAGCAGCTTCAGGCGGTCGGCGACGTCGGGGGTTGCTGCTAAAGGGTTCACGGCGGGCAACATGCGCAAGCTGCATGCCAACCTGCCAGCGCTGCGGCGCGCCGGGCCGGCACGCAGAGCAGCAGGCCTGCCCGCTACGCAGCCGGCGCCACGATGGCGCCCTTGATGCCGTGTCTTTGCAGGCTGGCCGCCACGAAGCCACTGGCCTTGGCGCGTTCGACAAAAGCGCGCAGCAGCGCTTGCGCCGCGTCGCCCCGATTGGCTTGCACGCCCATCGCCTGCTCGATGACCATGAAGCGACCGGGCAGCAGCCGCAGGCCGGGCAGGCGCGCGGCGTCGGCCTGCAACTGCTGCTTCACGCCCGCGGCGACATCGGCGTTCTCGGCGATGAAGCTGTCCACCACGGCGGGTGAGGTCGGCGCACGCAGGATGGTCGCGGCCTTCAGTTCACGCGTCAGAAAGAGGTCGTAGGCGCTGCCCTTGCCCACCATCACGCTGGTGCCGGCGCGGTCAACCTGCGCGTTGTCGCTCAAGCCCGAGGCGTTGCGCACCAGGTACGCGCCTTCGATCTGCACATAGGGCGCGCTAAAGCGCACGCCGTCGCTGCGCAGCGGGTCAACGGCAAAGAAGCCGATGTCGGCCTGGCCCGCTTTCACCGCGTCCACCGACTTGGCGGCAGCGTCGAACACCACCAGCTCCACCGCCACGGCGAGCTCTTGCGCCAGCGCACGCGCCAGGTCCACCGAGACGCCGAAGACTTCGCCCGTGGCCGCGTTGCGGTTCGCCAGGATGGGGTTGCCCAGGTTGATGCTGGCGCGCAGTCTGCCGGTGGGCGCGAAGGCCTTGACGAGCTCGGGTGAGACGGCGGCGGGCGTGGCGCAACCCGCGATGCCGAAGAAGGGAACGGCACTCAGGGTGGTGATCATGTGGCGGCGCGACAAGGGTGAATGCATGGGTCGATTCTGGCGTTGCGGTGGGTCGCGTCAAGCGCCAGAGCGCAAGGCGACGAAGCGTTCGCAGTGGCGTGGCGTGGGCAAGTCAGCGGCGGCAGCGGCCTTTTCGATGTGGTCGATGAGCGCGGCGTTCAGACCCTGGACTTGGGCTTGCGCTTGCCCATCCGCATGGCGGTAGGTCTCCATCCAGGTCTCGACGCCAGCCGCTGCTTCGGGCCGCTGAAGCAGTTCGCACAGCAGGCCGGGCCAGACCGCGAGCAGTTGCGCCTGGAACAGCCGCACCTGCGCCGCACAGGCCTCGTGCTGCGCGGCATCCACCTTGTAATAGACGCAGAGAACGGCGCTTGAGGTCACGGCTGGCCCAGCCCCTTCCAGCGCGCCACCAGTTCGGTCTGGATGTCGAAGAGATCGAGCACACGGCCCACGCTGTGGTTGACGATATCGTCCACCGTCTGCGGCCGCGCGTAGAAGGCGGGCACTGGCGGCATGATGATGGCGCCGTTGTGCGTGGCTTGCAGCATCGACTGCAGGTGGCCCGCGTGCAGCGGCGTCTCGCGCAGCATCAGCACCAGGCGGCGGCGCTCCTTCAACACCACGTCGGCAGCGCGCGTGACGAGCGTGCTGGTGGTGCCCCAAGCGATTTCCGACAGCGTGCGGATGGAGCACGGTGCGATCACCATGCCCATCGTCCTGAAGGAGCCCGAAGCCACCGTGGCGCCGATGTTGCGCGCGTGATGCACCCTACTTGCCAGCGCTTCGACTTCGGCACTGCCCATGTCGGTTTCAGCCGCCAGCGTGACGCGCGCCGAGTCCGACATCACGAGGTGCGTTTCGATGTCCGAGCCCTGCAGCGCTTGCAGCATGCGGATGCCGTAGATGGCACCCGACGCGCCGGTGATGCCGACGATGAGGCGGCGCGGTGCGGGCGACGGTGAGGCTTGTGGCGGGATGTGGCTCATGCAGCCATTCTCCACGCGGCGCAGCCCGCAGCCGAAATCTTGCTGCTGCGACTTTCAGTGATCGTGGACACCCGTTTCAGCCTGATCGTGGACGCTTGAACGGCATCGTCACGGACGCCGCGACCTGCGACCTATGACCTGCGACCTGCGCCACCGGCTCACCAGCGGCGCTCTTGCGCCGCTTTGACGTAGGCGTCGGCGTCTTCCTGCAGCAGCAGGCGCGCGGCGACGAGGTTTTTCGTGGCCTCGATGACTTTTTCCACGTAGGCGGCGTGCGTTCCATAGCGCTTCTCGATCGAGCTCCGCGAGTCATTCTTTGCCGCGCGATCGGCCTCGTCCTTGGCCAGGGCGATGAACGAGCCGTCGCGATCGCACAGCTCGCCTTCGGGGAAAGGCCGCTTGTAGAGGTTCCAGCCGGTGTAGGTGCCCAGCGGCACGGCGATGTCGGGCAGGCGGATGCCGGCGAGCTCGTTGCCGTCGCTGTCCACCGCCGCGACCAGCGGGCGGTAAGGGCTGGGCAGTTCCTTCTGGTGTATCCAGTCGCCGAAGACTGCGATTTGATTGACGAAGGTAGCCAGAGTGGTGTCGGGCAGGGCCGGGAAGCCCGTCTTCGTTGCCTCGACCAGCGTCTTGGCACCCAGGCTTGGCACGCGGCTCGCTGGCGGCTGCGTGCCGTTGCTCACCCAGGCGCCGAGTGCGACCAACAATGCGCGCAGCGCCGGGGCGGGGCTGCGCGGGTTGCGCGGGTTCATGCAGGGCCCGAAGTCCGCGCGCAGACCCGTGCGGCCCGCATGCAGGGTTCCCGCGACAAGATAGACACGCGCGTTCGCAGGCAGCGCCACGTCTTCGCGGTCGAGCGGGTCGGTGTGCAGCAGCGAAGCGCCCGTCCGCCAGTATTCGGTCGAGGTGTTGACGTCCATCCAGAGCGGATCGAAGCTATCGCCGCGCAGCTTTGATGCGCTGCGCTTCGAGACCGGATCGCTCAGCGTGGCCGCCGAGAAGGGGAACGCGTTCGCCGGATAGTGGTGGTCTTCATGCTGCGTGTTCGTGCGCGCGGGCTGGCCGAACTCGGCGTTCAGGAACACGCCGCCGCTGCCGGCAATTTGCGACAGCACGCCGTCGAATACCTGGCGCCCCGACTCGTCCTGGTTGAAGCCCTGATGCACGAAGTCGCGCAGGTAGCGCCCGCTCTGCGAGACGCCGATCGCGAGCGCACTGCGGGCTTTTGACTCAGTGCGGATAGGGCTCACCAGGTCTCGTGCCGCAGCGAAGCCGATGCCAAGCACCTTCGGGTCCTTCGCCGGATAGTGGAATTCGTAGAGCGTGCCGGGGCGCGATCTTGTGCGGCGGCAGGAGGCGGATTTCGCTGGCGTTCACGTACTCCCAGCCCTCGGCCCGGATCGCCTCGCGCGGGTCTTTTTCCTGGCGTCGCGTGGTGAGCTTCGCCTGCTCCTGGTCGAGGTTCGCGGCCTCGTAGCTGAGGCGAAAGCTCTGCAGCACCAGGCCGCGCCGCGCCGACACCAGATC
>JANNGN010000033.1:0-15225 GCA_031403895.1 Rubrivivax sp.
GGCCCTGCACCGATTACCGCCAGTCTTCGGGGAAGCTTAGCCAGGCTAAATACTGTTTCGTCGCGCTGCCAATAGTTCCAGCCGTTCCAGGCTGCAAAAGCGCCGAGCACCAGCACCAGAAGCCAGGTGACGAGGTTGCCGTATTTGTTCCAGAACGCCTTCAGGGCGTCGAGCTGTTCCTGCTCTTGCAGGTCGAGTTGTGTGGCCATCGGTGGGTGCAGCAGCAAAGCTGTCGATTATGCGTTGAGGAGACTCGTGGCCCAGGCGCTGGCACTGGCCAACGACAGCGTGCGCTGCGCCGCTGCCGGCTGCTGCAAGTCGCCGCGCAGCAGCTTGATCGCGACCTCGCCGCGCGCCAGCTCTTCAGCGCCGAAGATCAGCGCGTGGGTGGCACCGCTGGCGTCCGCTTTTTTGAACTGCGACTTCATGCTGCCGCCGCCGGCATTCAGCACCACCGCCACGCCGGCCTGGCGCAGCGTTTCCAGCACCGGCATCACGATCGGCAGCGCGGCCAGGTCGGGCACCACGGCGTAGGCGTGTGGTGCTGCGACGGGTGTCGTCACGCCCACCGCGTCCAGCAGCAGCAGCAGCCGCTCCAGCCCCAAGCCAAAGCCGACGCCGGGGGCCGGCTTGCCACCGAGCTGTTCGATCAGCGAGTCATAGCGCCCGCCGCCGCACACCGTGGCCTGCGCGCCCAGGTGCGGCGTGACCCACTCGAAGACCGTCAGGTTGTAGTAGTCCATGCCGCGCACCAGGCGCGGGTTGATGCGGTAGGCCAGGCCGGCAGCGTCGAGCACGGCGCAGATGGCCTGCAAGTGCGCACGCGACTGTGCGCCCAGGTAGTCCATCAGCACCGGTGCACTTTCCAGCAGCGAGTGCAGCGCCGGGTTCTTGCTGTCCAGGATGCGCAGCGGGTTGCTGTGCAGGCGGCGGCGCGCGTCTTCGTCCAGCACGTCGGCGTGGGCCTCGAAGTGCGCGATGAGTGCTGCACGGTGCGCGAGCCGCTCGTTCCCCTGCCCCAGGCTGTTCAACTCGAGCGTCAGGTCGCGCCCTTCGACCAGGCCCAGGTCGCGCCACAGCGCGCGCAGCATCAGGATCAGTTCGGCATCGACATCGGGCCCGGCGTGGCCCAAGGCTTCCACGTCGAGCTGGTTGAACTGGCGCGAGCGGCCTTTCTGCGGCCTTTCATGGCGGAACATCGGCCCCATCAGCCAGACCCGCAACGGGCCGTTGTAGAGCGCGTTGTGTTCGTTGATGGCGCGCACGATGCCGGCGGTGGCTTCGGGGCGCAGCGTCAGGCGGTCGCCGTTCATGCGGTCTTCGAAGGAATACATCTCCTTTTCGACGATGTCGGTGACCTCGCCCAGGCCGCGTTCAAACAGCGCCGTCGGCTCGACGATGGGCGTGCGCAGGCTGCGGTAGCCGTAGCGGGCCATCAGGCGGCGCACGGTCTCTTCGACCCATTCCCACTGCGCCGATTCCGGCGGCAGGACATCGTTCATGCCCTTCACGGCGCGCAGGGGTGCCGTGTCGGTCTTTGTGGCTTGCAGCTTTTCAGCCATGGTCATGTCGGCGCGTTTGCGCCGCTGAAGTCGGAGGGTAGGCAGAGATGGGCAACGGCGGCAGCGTCAATGCGCGGCGGTCGCAGTACCCATCTTTGGCGCAAAACGGCGCTCGATGTAGCCCTCAACGATCTTGTGGAATTCGCTCGCGATGTTTTCACCGCGCAGCGTCATCGCCTTTTCACCGTCGATGAACACCGGCGCCGCCGGTGCCTCACCGGTGCCCGGCAGGCTGATGCCGATGTCGGCGTGCTTGCTTTCGCCAGGGCCGTTGACGATGCAACCCATCACCGCCACGCGCAGGTTTTCCACGCCCGGGTAGCGCGCCTTCCACACCGGCATCTGCGCGCGCAGGAAGTCGTCGATCTCCTTCGCCAGCACCTGGAACGTGGTGCTGGTGGTGCGGCCACAACCCGGGCACGCGGTGACGCTGGGGTTGAAGGTGCGCAGGCCGAGTGACTGCAGGATCTCGAGCGCCACCACCACCTCTTGCGTGCGCGCCTCACCCGGCTGCGGCGTGAGGCTGACGCGGATGGTGTCGCCAATGCCTTCCTGCAGCAGCACCGCCAGCGCCGTGGCGCTGGCCACCGTGCCCTTGGTGGACATGCCGGCCTCGGTCAGGCCCAGGTGCAGCGCATAGTCGCAGCGGCGCGCCAGTGCGCGATAGACCGAGATCAGATCCTGCACGCCGCTGACCTTGCAGCTGATGATGATGTTGTCGCGCTTCATGCCGATCTCGGCGGCGTATTCGGCCGAAGTCAGTGCCGACTGGATCAGCGCCTGGTACATCACCTGCTTGGCGTCCAGCGGCTGGCTGCGCTTGGCGTTGCTGTCCATCAGATCGGCCAGCAGTTCCTGGTCGAGGCTGCCCCAGTTGACGCCGATGCGCACCACCTTGTCGTGCCGTGCCGCCGCTTCGATCATCTGCGCGAACTGGCGGTCGCGCTTGTCGCCCTTGCCCACGTTGCCGGGGTTGATGCGGTACTTGGACAACGCTGCGGCCATGTCGGGGTGGTCGGTCAGCAGGCGGTGGCCGTTGTAGTGAAAGTCGCCAATCAGCGGCACGTTCACACCCATGCGGTCGAGCTGCTCGCGGATGTAGGGCACGGCCATCGCCGCTTCAGGCGTATTGACGGTGATGCGCACCAGTTCAGAGCCGGCCAGCGCCAGTTCCTTGACCTGGATCGCGGTGCCGACGGCGTCCACCGTGTCGGTGTTGGTCATCGACTGCACGCGCACCGGTGCGTCGCCGCCCACCGTGACGACGTGCTCGCCCCAGGCCACACGCGCCTGGCGCGAACGGCGCGGCGCTGGCGTGGCAACGTCGATGATGTCGATGGTTTCAGGTGCGTTCATCGAATAGGCTTGGTGCTGAGTGCATGCAGGCGGGTATTGCAGAAAGGGCGCATAAAGCTCATTGCAATTCGACCCGCGCAATATTGTCGCGTGTGCGCGGCGCCAGGTCGATGAGCTGCCCGCGAAACCCGAGCTGCGTGGACGAGGCATTGCCGATCGTCATGCGGATCGGCAGGTTGCCGTCCAGGCCGACGCTTTCGCCAGGCAACACGGTGCGCGACAACAGCGTCGCGCCACGCGCATCGCGCACCTCGATCCAGGACGCCCGGGTCGTGCGCAACTGCACCAGTGCCGACGCCGCAGCAGCCACTGGCAGCGCGGCTGCGGCCGCAGCGGGCGACACTGAAAGACTGCGCTCGTCGGTTGCGACTTGCAATGACGATGCTGCCGATGCCGCAGCAGGCACCGCATCAGCCGCAACCGGCGATGCCACCGACGCCACGTCTAGGGCCGGTGGCGTGGCAGCCGGCAGCGGCGCCATCACAAGCGGCTTGGCGATCGGTTGCGTGATGACTGCGGGCGCTGAAAAACGGCTCCAGAGATCGGCCGGCAGGACGTACACCACCACGGCCGCCACCAACAGCAACGCGGCGCCCCAGATCATGGGCCGCACGGCCGTGGCCGCAAAGCTGGGCTCGTCGCGTCCCGCTCGCTCACGGAAGGGTTCGTTGAGGCTTGCGTCGCGCGGCTGCAGCGCCATGGCCGACGCTGGCGGCAGCTTGTCGAGCACCGGCCGCGCGTCGATCTTGAGGGTGCGGCACACGGTCTGCGCCAGCGCGCGGGTGAAGGTGGCATCGGGCAGCTCGTGCCAGCGGTCGTGCTCAAGCGCGTCGAGCTTGCGCGGCGAAACCTTGATGGCGGCTGCCAGGGCCGCAATGTGCAGACCCTGCTTTTCTCGCGCGGCACGCAGCATGGCACCCGCGCCTGCGCCCGCACTGGTGGCGGCGCTTGCGATGGGGGCGGGAGCCTCACTCATCAAAGCGCCCGCGCTCAAAAAGCAGCATTTCAGGCGACTGCGGGAAACGCTCGCGCAGTTGGCGGCCGTGGTCTTGCAAGGCGTCGAAATTGCCAAGGCGACGGTCGATGCGAGCCGCCAGCCAGAGGCTTTGCGAACTCACCTGATCGGGCACCGCGTTGATGCGACGCACGTAGAAGCGGGCGCGTTCGAGTTCACCGCGCCGCAGCAGCACTTCAGACAGGTTGAAGGCGGTCAGCGGGTTGGCAGGGTCGAGCTCATAAGAGCGCGACAGTGTGCGTTCGGCCTCAGGCCAGCGCCCGCTGCGGGCCTGGCAAACGCCCTGTGCCAGGTAGGTGCGCACGCCGTCGCGGTACTGCGGCTGCACCAAGGCCTTTTCAAACTGCACTTCAGCCTCTGGGTAGCGACGTTCCTGGCACAGGAACCAGCCGTAGCTGTGCATCGTGTTGCCTTCGTTCGGCGCCAGCTGCAGGGCACGCAGGAAATTCTCTTCGGCCTGCCGCGCGTCACCCATGCTGGCGTAAACCAGGCCGCGCAGGCTATAGGCTTCGGGCATGTCGGGCTTGGCGGTGAGCGCGGTCTTGATCTCGTCCAGTGCCGTGCCGTACTGGCCGCGGCCGAAGTACAGACCGGCCAGTTCGAGCCGCACACGCGCTCTGCGTTCCGGGTCGGCGGGTTCGCTGGCGGCCCGCATGTCGCGGTTTTCGGTGACCGTGGTGGTGGTCGAGCAGGCCGCCAGCAGGGCCAGCCCAGCCAGGCACAACGCGCGCACAGTCGAAGACAGGGTTCGGGTCATGGCGCGGCCTGCACCTGTGGTACGGACTGTACGGAGGCGATGTCAATCACGCGCCGGCCCGCCATGCGCTGGCGCGCCTGCGTGCGGTCCTGCACTTCACCGGCGAGCTGGCCACACGCGGCGTCGATGTCGTCGCCGCGCGTCTTGCGGATGGTGGTCACGATGCCCGCGTCGTGCAGCACCTGAGCGAATGCGCTGATGCGGTCCCGTGGCGACCGCATCAGGCCCGAGGCCGAAAAAGGGTTGAAGGGAATCAGGTTGACCTTGCAGGACACGCGGTGCTGGAGCAACTGCACGAGCGCCTGCGCCTGTGCGGGCGAGTCGTTGACACCGTCGAGCATGCAGTACTCGAAAGTGATGAAGTCGCGCGGCGCGGCGTCGAGGTAGCGGTTGCAGGCATCCAGCAATTCGTTGATCGGGTACTTGCGGTTCAGCGGCACCAGCGATTCGCGGAGCAGGTCGTCCGGTGCGTGCAGCGACACCGCCAGCGCCACCGGGCAGTCCAGCCGCAGGCGGTCGATCATCGGCACCACGCCCGAGGTTGACACCGTCACGCGGCGGCGCGACAGGCCGTAGGCATGGTCGCTGAGCATGGTGCGCAGCGCGGGCAGAAGCGCGGCGTAGTTCTGCAGCGGCTCGCCCATGCCCATCATGACGACGTTGTCGATGGCACGTTCGCCATCGGCCAGGCCCAAGCGCTTGCGCAGGCGGTGTTCGGCGTACCAGAGCTGGGCGACGATCTCGCCTGTGCGCAGATTGCGGCTGAAACCCTGGTGGCCGGTGGAGCAGAACCTGCACCCCACGGCACAGCCGACTTGCGACGAGACACACAGCGTGCCACGGCTGGTTTCAGGGATGAACACCGTTTCCACCGCGTTGCCGTCGCCGACATCGAAGAGCCACTTGATGGTGCCGTCGGCCGAGACGTGTTCACTGGCAACAGGCAGTGCGCGCACTTCAGCCAGGCCGGTCAATTGGCCGCGCAACGACTTCGCCAGGTCCGACATCTGCTCGAAGTCGGCGGCGCCCTTCTGGTGAATCCAGCGGTAGAGCTGGACGGCGCGAAAGCGCTTCTCGCCCAGGCTGTCGCAAAAGGCCGCCAGTCCCTCGAGGTCAAAGTCAAGGAGGTTGACGGTCACCTCGGCCTCAGCGCGAATAGACGTTCATGCCGGGGAAGAAAAATGCGATCTCGACGGCCGCCGTGTCCGGCGCGTCCGAGCCATGCACGGCGTTGGCGTCGATGCTGGCAGCGAAGTCGGCGCGGATGGTGCCCTTGTCGGCCTTCTTGGGGTCGGTGGCGCCCATCAGGTCGCGGTTCTTCGAGATCGCGCCTTCACCTTCCAGGGCCTGGATCATGACCGGGCCGCTGATCATGAAACTGACCAGGTCGTTAAAGAAAGGGCGCGCCTTGTGGACGCCGTAGAAGGCTTCGGCCTCGGCGCGCGAGAGGTGGGCCATACGGGCCGCAACGACTTTCAGGCCAGCGCTTTCGAAGCGGGCATAAATCTGCCCAATCACGTTCTTGGCCACGGCGTCGGGCTTGATGATGGAAAGGGTGCGTTCGATGGCCATGAGAAAAGTGCTCCTGAATCAATGACTTGGCAAAGCTTTTGATTGTAGCGCGCGGTCGTGTCAGCGGCCCTTGCCACCACGGCCGCCACGGCCTCCGGCGTTGCCTTTGTTGCCGTGGTTGCCGCCCGAGTTGCCCCCGTTCCCGCCGCCGGGTCCGCGAGGACGACCGTTGTTGCCACCGCCACCGCCGCCACTACCGCCGCCACTACCGCCGCCACCCGCGCCAGAACGCCGGCCGCCGCGGGCGCCGCCTTTGCCGTGAAAGGCATTCGCGCCGATGTAGCCCACCGCCGTCTGCATAGGGTCGGGGATGCGTTCAGGGTCACCTCCACCGCCACCGCCACCGCCACCGCCACCGCCACCGCCGCCACCGCCGCCGCCGCCGCCGACACGTCCACCCCTGCCGCCCCCGCTGCCGCTGCGCTGTTTCGGGCCCGGTCGCGGGCCGCCCTGCGCAAAGCGCTTGTCGTAGGTTTGCTGCAGTGGGTTCGGGATCGGGCCGTCCTCGGGAATGTCGCGCTGCGGCTGGCGGTCGCGCTGCAGCGCCCGCTTGTCGTAGGTCTGCTGCAGCGGGTTCGGGATCGGGCCGTCTTCGGGCATGTCATGCCGCAGCTGGCGTTCTTGCTGGATCGCGCGCTTGTCGAAGGTCTGCTGCAGCGGGTTCGGGATGGCGCCGCCTTCGCCAGCGTCCTGCCTTGCGGGACGAGGCCCACGCTCAGGACGCGGGCCACGGTCGGGCCGAGGCGGACGGTCATTGCGCGGGCCGTGATCGTTGCGGGGCGCACGGTCTGCGGGCGGGCGGTCGGGCCGCGCTGTTCGTTGCGCGGGCGGTTGATCTGGGCCCTGCTGAGGCGGACGGTCCTGGGTCAGCGCGCGCTCGGGGCCCCGTTCAGCCCCTTCGCCACGCTTGCGGCCCCGGCGGTTGCGGCCGCGCCGGCCGGCACCGTCGCCTTCGGCACTGCCTTCGGCGCTCACCGCCGCCACGCCTTCAACAGGCTGAGCCGGCAGACGTGGACCGCTCGTCAGGCGGCGCAGCAGGCGCAGGTCGTGCTCACTCAGGTCAACCCAGACTCCGCGCTTCAGACCACGCGGCAGCACCACCGAGCCATAGCGGATGCGGATCAGGCGGCTCACCGCGTGGCCCACCACCTCGAACAGGCGCCGCACTTCGCGGTTGCGCCCCTCGGTGATGACGACGCGGTACCAGTGGTTGACGCCCTCGCCGCCGCCGTCTTCGATGCTCTTGAAGCCGGCGCGCTGGCCGTCGATTTCGACGCCTTCGAGCAGGCGCGTCTTGGCTTCTTCGGTCAGCACACCCAGTGAACGCACCGCGTATTCACGTTCGACGCCGAAGCGCGGGTGCATCAGCTGGTTGGCCATCTCACCGGAGTTGGTGAACAGCAGCAGGCCTTCGGTGTTGATGTCCAGCCGCCCTACCGACTGCCACTTGCCTTGTGCCAGCCGGGGCAGGCGCCGGAACACGGTCGGGCGCTGCTGCGGGTCATCATGGGTCACGACTTCGCCCACCGGCTTGTGGTACGCCAGCACCCGCGCTGGCGGTGGCGCGATGCGGTAGCGCACTGGCTTGCCATCGACATTGATGCGGTCGCCAAAAGAAACGCGCTGCCCTGTGTGTGCCACTGCGGCGTTCACGGTGACGCGGCCTTCCGCAATCATCTGTTCGAGGTCGCGGCGCGAACCCACACCGGCCTGGGCCAGCACCTTGTGCAGCTTGGGCGCATCGGCTTCAGGCGCCAGCACACGCTTCGGGGCTTCTGCGACCGCTGCCTCCTCACCGGTGTTGACAGCCTCGCCGGGCGCTTCGACGTCAAAAGCGCCGGACAGCACCTGTGCAAACAACTCGCCTGCCTGCGGTGCCGGCAGCAACACGCCAGCTTCGGACGCTGGGCCTTCAGGCGCCTGAACGCCGTCTTCAAGCCGCGCCTTTTCGCCGCCGCGGCGGCCGCGCCGGCGGTTGCGGCCTGCGCGGCCTGCGCTGGCAGCGGGTTCGTCGCCAGCGGAAACGCTGTCGCCGATGGCCTGAGAAGCGGCCGCAACGGCGGCCACGGCAGCGCTTGCAGCCATCGCACCGTCTTCAACCAATGACGTCACCGTCGGCTCTGCGGTCGGCGTCTGGCTCAAGGCCGGTAGTGGTGAAGGTGCAGCAGGTGATGAAGGTGGTAAAGATGCTGGGGCCGTCGGGGCTGGCCGGTCTGCGGCCGACGCCGTCGCGGCCATCGCCAAGGACTGCGCAAACACTGACTCGCGCGACGGTGCGTAGTCGATCAGCGACGTGACCACCGGCAGCTCTGCATCGCCTGCCGCAACCACCTTGCGCGGCGCCCGCCGCCGCTTGGGCTTTGCCTCGGCCTGTGCGGATGCAGCGGCCGCGGGCTCGGGCAGCGTCGGATCGAAGTCAGGAGCGTTCATGCAGGTGCATCCGTGGGAGAGTTGGTGACCGCAGCGAGCGCGGTTCGGACGGCGGTTCAGGCAGCGGTTCAGGCATCGGTTCAGGCAGCAGTTCAGGCATTGCATCAGCAGTGGCGCCGGCTTCCAGCGCCAGCGACGCCTGGGGTTCATCCAGCAGCGTGGCCGTGGCGTCCATCGCAGCGAGGGCCGCCGCCGCAGTGGCGCCGTCCACCTGAGCGTCGATGGCCGGTAGCTGGTCCAGGCTCGCCAGGCCCAGGTCGTCCAGGAACTGGCGCGTGGTGGCGTACAGCGCGGGCCGGCCCGGCGCTTCGCGATAGCCGATGGCGTCGATCCAGCCGGGGTCTTCGTGTTGTTTGACGATCGGGGGGCTGACGGTGACGCCGCGTATGTCCTCTATGTCGCCGCGCTTCACCGGCTGCCGGTAGGCCACGATGGCCAGCGTTTCAAGCGCTGCGCGCGAATACCTGG
Organism: Rubrivivax sp.; assembly: GCA_031403895.1. GTDB lineage: Bacteria > Pseudomonadota > Gammaproteobacteria > Burkholderiales > Burkholderiaceae_C > Rubrivivax. Next base: position 9,161 of record JANNGN010000033.1, read on the forward strand.
GCGGTTTTTCGGGATGCAGCCGATCGAGAAATTCGCGCATTTCGGGTCGGCTTTGAAAGCGCCAGCCGCTGGCCAGTGCGACGAGTTCGACGCCGCGGTCGTGCCAGTCGTTGACCAGCTCATCGAGCAAACGCCGCAGCGTGTCGGTGCCGACCTCGCCGTTGAAGAGCGCTCGCATCTCGTGAGTCGCCATCGGAGCCACGGCGCAGATGAGCGCGGTTTCGAGGACGCGTTTGGCCTCTGAGGTGTTCATGGAATGCGCTTGATGGTTGCCGCCAAGGATGGGGCTGATAAGGTCGTTGGGCTGAGACGCAGGGTGGCCCTGGGCGGGCCAAAAACAAAGCCCGCGCGGCACTGAGGCTGGGTTCGCGGGTGGGTGGCACTGTCCGGCAAGCGCCGGGACGGGGCATCAACTCAAACAGGCGCGGCACTTGGGGTGCCAGCAGCGCTGCGATTGGATTGCATTGTAGCGCGCGGCCCGCAGCGCCCACGAGGAGGCGTGCCTCAGCCGCCCACCACCTGCGCCCACGCAGCCGCAAAGTCCGCCGGTGGCGGGCAGTCGAAGGCCAGCGGTACACCGGTGAAGGGATGCGCCAGCCGCAGCGCAGTGGCGTGCAAAGCCTGGCGCACCAGACCGAGCGCGGGCTTGCCGCCGTACACGGTGTCGCCCACCAGCGGCAAGCCGCGCGACGCCAGGTGAACGCGGATCTGGTGCGTGCGGCCGCTGTGCAGCGTGCAACTGAAAGCGCTGCAGCCGAGGTTGAAGGCCAGGCACTGCACGTCGGTGCGTGACGCACGGCCGCCGGCCACCACCGCCATCCTGACGCGCACCACGGGGTCCCGGCCGATCGGTGCGTCGATGCTAAATTCGGCCTCGGGCGAAGCGCCGTGGCTGATCGCCAGGTAGCGCCGGTGGACATCGCGCGCGGCCAATGCACGCACCAGCGCCGTCACTGCCGGCAGCGTCTTGCCGACCATCATCACGCCCGAGGTGTCCTTGTCGAGCCGGTGCACGATGCCGGCGCGCGGCAAGGTGGCGGCTTGTGCGTGGTGGGCCAGCAAGCCGTTGAGCAAGGTGCCCGACCAATTGCCCGGGGCCGGATGCACCACCAGGCCGGCGGGCTTGTTGAGCACGATCAGGTGCTCATCCTCATACAGCAAGGCCAGCGCCATGGGCTGCGCGCGGAAGGCCTGGCTCTCTTCGGTCGGCACCAATTCAAGGTGCAGCACCTGCCCAATGCGCAGGCGCCTGGAAGCAGTGCTGGCCACGGTGCCATCGACTTGCACGTGGCCTTTGTCGATGAGCTGCTGCAAATGGCTGCGCGAAAACTCGGGCGCCATAGCGACGAGCGTTTTGTCAAGGCGCTGGCCATGCTGCCCAGCACTGACGGCCGCCGTGCGTGTATCAACGCCGCTCTCGGACTCGGGTTCTGCTGCGTCATCCTGTGAATGGGGCGCACGGACCGGCTCCCTATAATCGGCGCTCTTCTGACGGACTGGCACCATTGGCAATGAGCGTTTCGAGCGGTTCTACGGGTTGTCGCGTTGCGCTGTGGGCCATGCTGGCGACGTTGTCGCTGCTGGCGGGTTGCGGCTCCACGCCGAAGGACGAAAACCCCAACAGCACCGCCGACAGATTGTATCGAGACGCCCGCGACGACATGGAAGCCGGCAGCTATGAACGCGCCATCAAGAGCCTTGAGCGCGTCGAAGGCCTGGCTGCCGGTTCGCTGCTGGCACAGCAAGCCCTGCTCGACCTCGCCTATCTGAACTGGCGCACCGGCGAAAAGGCGCAGGCGCTGACGACAGTCGAGCGTTTCATCAAGCTGAATCCGTCAAGCCCCGCGCTCGACTACGCCTACTACCTGCGAGGCACGATCAATTTCAACGACAACCTGGGGTTGCTGGGTTCGTGGACCGGACAGGATTTGTCCGAGCGCGACCAGCGCGCATCGCGCGATTCGTTCCAGGCCTTCAAGCAACTGGTCGAACAGTTTCCGAACTCGCGCTACGCGCCCGATGCGCGGCTGCGCATGAACTACATCGTCAATTCACTGGCCTCGTATGAAGTACACGTGGCGCGCTATTACTTCCGCCGCGGTGCCTATGTGGCCGCAGCCAACCGGGCGCAGCAGGCGGTGGCTGAATTCCAGCAGGCGCCCGCCACCGAAGAAGCGCTGTACATCATGACGCAGAGCTACGACAAGCTGCAGCTCACCGCGCTGCGCGACGACGCCGACCGCGTGCTGCGCGCAAACTTCCCGAACAGTGCCTACCTCACGCAGGGTCTGTCGGCGCGCGACAAGGCCTGGTGGAAGCTCTGGTGATGGGGTCGGTGGCTGCGCTCAATGCGCGGCTGCCAGCTCGGTCAACCAGTCCAGCGCCTCGGCCTCCTCGGTCAGCCGGCCCATCGGCGGAAGCGCGGCCAGCAGCCTGCGGCCATAGCGCATCTGGCGCAGGCGAGGGTCACACAGCACCAGCAGGCCGCGGTCGCCCTCGGTGCGAATCAGGCGGCCGGCACCCTGCTTCAGTGACACCGCCGCTTCGGCAACAAAGTAGTCGTCAAAAGGATTGCGGCCCTGCTCGCGCAACTGCCGCACCCGCGCTTCCACCAGCGGGTCGTTGGGGGGCGGGAAGGGCAGCTTATCGATCAGCACACATTGCAGTGCGTCACCCGGCATGTCGATGCCTTCCCAGAAGCTCTGCGAGCCCACCAGCACACAGCCACGGCCGTCGCCAAAACGCTGCAGCAACGCGCGCCGCGGTTCGCTGCCCTGCACCAGCACGGTGAGGTCGGGCGCAGCCGCGCGGATGGCTTCCGCCACCAGCGGCAGCACACGCAACGTTGTCGTTAGCACAAAACAGCGCCCGCCCAGCGCCAGCGCGCAGCGTGCGGCCAGGGCACCCACTGCCGCCGGGTGCCCCGGTGCATTCGGCAGCGGCAGCGCGGGCACCCAGACACGAGCGTTCGCTGCGTAATCGAAAGGGCTGCCTACGCGCAGCTTGGCCGCGTCTTCAAGCCCGGTGCTGGCGGTAAACCAGGACAGCGCATCGTCGTCACCCAGCGTGGCCGAGGTGAAGATCCAGGCCTTGGGCGACAGCGCGCGTTGCTCGGTCAGCATCTCGCGGATGTCCAGTGGCGACTCCACCAGCCGCGCCTGCTGCGGCGTCAGGTCAACCCAGCGCACGTGCCCGGCCTCGGCTTCGTTTTCAAAGTGGCGCGCCAGTGCGGCCAGCGCGCGCGCGCGCTGTTCCAGCTTGGGGAAGTCCGGCGCCGCTTCAGCCACTGCCGCCAGCGCCTCGGCCGCTGCCAGTGCCGCTTTGGCCAGTGCGGGCAAAGCGACCGGCAGGGCATCGGCAGCCTCTTCCCAGCGCCGCTTGAGGATGCCGCGCACCTCAACGATCGGCCCTGCGCAAGCCAGCCGCAATTCACGCGCCGCGCGTTCGATGCCGGCCTGCAATTCCGCCCACGGTTGCAGCCCGCGCGCGTGCTGCAAGCCGGCGGCCAGCAGGTCGCGGCCGAGGTCGATGGCCTGGCCGGTGGCGAGCGTGGTGCCGAGGAACTGCACGCCGGCTTCGACGAGCTGGTGCGCTTCGTCAAACACCGCCACGTCCACCGTCGGCAGCAGTTCGGCCACGCCGCTGTCGCGCAAGGACATGTCGGCAAAGAACAGGTGGTGGTTGACGACCACCAGGTCCGCCGCCATGGCATCGCGCCGCGCGTGCATGACATGGCAGCTGCGGTATTCCGGGCATTCGGTGCCCAGGCAGTTGTCGCGCGTGGAGGTGACGAGCGGGATCACCGGCGAGCGGTCGTCCAGGCCTTCGATCTCGGCCAGGTCACCGGTGGCGGTGGACTGCGCCCACTGCGACACGCGGTGCAAGGCGCGCACGGAAAAGCGGTCGGGCAGGTGCCCGCTGCGTTCGGCCTCCTGCAGCCGCCAGCGGCAAAGGTAGCTGGCGCGCCCTTTCAGCAGCGCCATGCGCACCGGCACGCCCAGCGCGTCGCGCAGGCGCGGCAGGTCGCGCAGGAACAATTGATCCTGCAGACTCTTGGTGGCGGTGCTGACGAGCGCACGGCGACCCGCCAGCAAAAGCGGCACCAGGTACGCAAAGGTCTTGCCGACGCCCGTACCGGCCTCGACCACCAGCGCCTCGCGCGCATCGAGCGCCAGCGAAATGCGTGCGGCCATTTGATCCTGCACCTGGCGCGGGCTGAAGCCCGGCTCCTGGCGCGCCAGCGGCCCGTCGGGTGCAAAAGCGCGCGCCACGGCGAGCGCCAGTTCATTGCTGCTGAAGGCGGTGTCCTGGCTCACGCTTTTCCGGGTGGGTCGAGTGCAAATTCAAGGCGCGCGATCTGGTCCCGCAGCAGCAGGCGGCGCTTTTTCAGGCGCCGCAGCGAGAGCTCATCAGCGGGCCGCAAGAGCAGGTTGTGGTCGATCAGGCTGTCCAGGTCGGCGTGTTCGATGCGCAGTTCGATCAGGCGGCGCTGCGGGGAATGCAGGTTCTCGTCCATTGCTGCACGGCGGATCCGGGGGCGGTGTCGGGGCCGAGTTTATATTCGTGCCCATGACCATCACCGTCGTGCCGTTCCGATTCAGCGCCGCCACCGGTTTGCACCGAGGCGACCGCGCCTATCAGCAGGACCAGGTCGAGGTCATCGCGCACCCTCGCACCCAGGGCAGTGTGATGGCCCTTGTCGCCGACGGCATGGGTGGCAAGAGCGGTGGCCGCAAGGCCGCCGACCAGGTCCTGCTCACCGGCGGCCAGATCTACGAGCGCTTCGTGCCGCTGGAAGACGAGCCGGCCGAGATGCTGCGCCAGGTGGTGCAAGAGTCGCACCTGATGATCAAGCTGACCGCCATCACCTCGGAAGAAGAACCGCACAGCACGCTGGCCGCGTTCTGCGTCAGCCCCAACCTCGAATGCGACATCGTCCATGCTGGAGATTCGCGCGTGTACCACTTTCGCGGTGCCGAGATGATGCGGCGCACGGTCGATCATTCCTTCGTGCAGCGCCTCATCGATGAAGGCAAGATCAGCGAAGACGCGGCCAACACGCACCCGCAGTCCAACCTGCTCACCGGCTGCCTGGGCACCCACGCCGACCCGCCCGTGGCGCTGTGGCACATCGACAAACTCGAATTTGGCGACAGCATGCTGGCCTGCAGCGACGGCCTCTGGCATTACTTCACGCCGAAGGAAATTGGTGCCATCCTGCATGCCCTGCCACCGCGCGAGGCCAGCGAGATGCTCATCAGCAAGGCGCGCCAGCGCGCCCGCGGCGGTGGCGACAATCTGTCGCTGGCGCTGGCGCGCATCGATCCACTGAAGTAGCCCAGTCGCCAGCCGTTGCCGCTTAGCGGCGCGGGCTGCTGGCGGGCAGTGGCGCTTTCGCGGGCTCTTTCGCGGGTGCCTTCGCAGGCACTGGCAAAGGCTCGGCCTGCTGGCCCTTTGCCAGGCGATCTGCCAGACGACGCTGGATGCGCTGTTGTGCCGCCTGCGAATCCTGCTGCCGCGATTGCGCTTCGCGCACGCGCTTGTCGGCCTGCAAGGCACGCGCCGTTTCGTCGGCTCTCGGCCTGGGTGCCCGCAGCGCTGCACTGGCGGCACTGGCCGGCGCACGCACCCGCACCGCCGGCGCGTCCAGTGCAGGCGCAGCGGGTCCGGAAGCGGCGGCTGCCACTTTGGAAGCGATGGCCGCGCGCCGCTGTGCCGCGCGCTGACGCCGATCGGCCTCGTCGATCCGCAATTCACGTTCACGCAAAGGCGCCAGCGCCTGACGGCGGCGGGCCCGCGTGTCGTCAACGCAGGCGGTCACCACAAAACGTTCCGCACAAAGGCGCTCCTCGGCGGCGAAGCGTTCGACTACGGCGCGCCGTTCTGCGGCCAGGCGAACGCCCTCGCCGTCCTGCGCGCCCGCCAGCAGCGGCAAGCCCGCCATCAAGAGCCAAACAAAGCAAATCTTCATCAGCACACTGCACCGTTCACGTCAGCGACGTATCGACATCACGCCGCGCCAGCGCCAGGAATTCCGCCGACTGCATCTCGTGCAGGCGCGACAC
>JANNGN010000034.1:0-12766 GCA_031403895.1 Rubrivivax sp.
GACCCGTGGAACCCGAAGTACGCGCAGGGCAAGGGCTACCAGCTCACGCATTCGCTGATCGCGCTGGGGCGTGGCGAAATCTTCGGTCAGGGCCTGGGCTCGTCGGTTGAAAAGCTGCACTACCTGCCCGAAGCGCACACCGACTTCCTGCTCGCCGTGATCGGCGAAGAGCTGGGCTTTGTCGGCGTGGCCAGCGTCATCGTGCTGTACTTCTGGCTCACGCGGCGCGTCTTCCACATCGGCCGCCAGGCGATTGCGCTGGACCGTGTGTTTGCCGGCCTCATGAGCCAGGGCATCGGCATCTGGATCGGCTTCCAGGCCTTCATCAACATGGGCGTGAACCTGGGCGTGCTGCCGACCAAGGGGCTGACGCTGCCGCTGATGAGCTTTGGCGGCTCGGCGATCCTGATGAACCTGATTGCGCTGGCGCTGGTGCTGCGGGTGGACATCGAGAACCGGGCGTTGATGCGTGGGGGGCGGGCGTGAGCCACCTCGTCATCATGGCCGCCGGCACTGGCGGGCACATCATGCCGGGCCTGGCGGTGGCGCGCGAGATGCAGGGCCGCGGCTGGAGCGTGAGCTGGCTCGGCACCGCGCACGGCATGGAAAACAAGCTCGTGCCGGCGGCCGGTATTCCGCTGGACACCATCAGCTTCAGCGGCTTGCGCGGCAACGGCCTGCTGCACACCGCCACCGGCGGGGTGCGGCTGCTGAAGGCGTTCTGGGACTGCTTCGGCATCCTGCGCCGGCGCGGTGCCAATGCCGTGCTGGGCATGGGCGGCTATGTCTGTTTTCCGGGTGGCCTGATGGCCAGCCTGCTGAACAAGCCGCTGCTGCTGGTGAACGCCGACGCTGCACTGCTGCTCAGCAACAAGAGCCTGCTGCCGGTGGCTGACCGCGTGGCTTTCGGTTTCGACGGCGGCGCGGCGGCGCGCACGAAGAATGCCGTCGTCACCGGCAACCCGGTGCGGGCGGAGATCGAGAGCATCGCCCCACCGATTGAGCGTTATGCCGGTCGCACGGGCCCGCTGAAACTGTTGGTCGTGGGCGGCAGCCTGGGCGCGCAGGTGCTGAACCAGACTCTGCCTGCGGCCATCGCGCTGCTGCCTGCGGGGCAGCGCCCGCACGTCACCCACCAGGCCGGTGCCGAGCAGGCCGACGCCGTGCGCGCTGCCTATGGGAAAGCCGGCATTCACGCCGAAGTGCTGCCCTTCATCGACGACATGCCGCGCCGCCTGGCCGACTGCGACTTGATGGTCTGCCGCGCCGGCGCCATCACCGTCAGCGAACTGTGCGCGGCAGGCGTGCCCGCCGTGCTGGTGCCGCTGATCGTCAGCACCACATCCCACCAGCGCGACAACGCAGCCTGGCTGGCAGGGCAGGGCGGGGCGGTGCACCTGCCGCAGGCGGAACTGTCAGCGCAGAGGCTGGCGGATGTGTTGAGTGGCATGAGCCGCGACACCTTGCTGTCGATGGCGACAAAAGCACGCGCACTTGCCAAACCGCATGCCGCCGCCCGCGTCGCCGACGAAGTCGAAAAGTTGCTGGTCCGCGCATGAAGCACGCCATCAAGCACATCCACTTCGTCGGCATCGGCGGCGCGGGCATGAGCGCCATCGCCGAGATCCTGCACAACCTCGACTACCGCGTCTCGGGCTCTGACCAGCACGACAGCAGCGTCACGCGCCGACTGGCCGGGTTGGGCGTCACCGTCCACATCGGCCATGCGGTCAGCCACATCGCCGGTGCGCAAGCCGTCGTCACGAGCACGGCGGTGCAGGCCGACAACCCGGAAGTCATGGCAGCCCACGCGGCGCGTGTCCCCGTGGTGGCGCGTGCCGTGCTGCTGGCCGAATTGATGCGCCTGAAGAAAGGCATTGCCATCGCCGGCACGCATGGCAAGACGACGACCACGTCGCTCGTGGCCAGCGTGTTGACCGAGGCGGGCATGGACCCGACCTTCGTCATCGGCGGCAAGCTGGAAAGTGCGGGCAGCAACGCACGGCTTGGCGCGGGTGAATTCATCGTCGTCGAAGCAGACGAAAGTGATGCGTCGTTCCTGCACCTGAGCCCCGTCATCAGCGTCGTCACCAACATCGACGCCGACCACATGGAAACCTATGGCCACGACCTGGCGCGCCTGCACGGCGCCTTCGTGGACTTCATCCACCGCCTGCCTTTCTACGGCCGCGCGGTGCTGTGCAGCGACGATGCCGGCGTGTGCGCGGTGATGCCGCAGCTGGCGCGGCCTATCACCAGCTACGGCTTCAATGACGGTGCAGACCTGCGCGCTGTGCAAGTCAAGGCACTGCCAGGCGGCCGCATGCAGTTCGTCGCGCAGCAGGCAGACCACGCGGACCTGGCTGTCACGCTCAACCTGGCCGGTGAACACAACGTGCGCAACGCGCTGGCCGCGATCGCCGTGGCGCGCGAACTCGAACTGCCCGACGCTGCCACCGCCCGCGCGCTGGCAGCATTCGCCGGCGTGGGCCGTCGTTTTGAACGCTATGGCGAACTGCGCTGCGCGGCGGGCGGCAGCTACACGCTCATCGACGACTACGGCCACCACCCGGTGGAGCTGGCGGCGGTGATCGCCGCCGCACGCGGCGCCTTCCCGGGCCGGCGCCTGGTGCTGGCCTTCCAGCCGCACCGATACAGCCGCACGCGCGACTGTTTTGCCGACTTCGTGCGCGTGCTGGGCGTTGCCGACGTGGTGCTGCTGAGCGAGGTCTATGCCGCCGGTGAAGCGCCTGTTCCCGGTGCCGACGGCCGCGCGCTCAGTGCTGCGCTGCGCGCCGCTGGCCGCGTGGCGCCGCTCTTCGTGGCCGACGTGGCGGCGCTGCCAGCGGCCATCACGCAAGTCGTGTGCGACGGCGACGTGCTGATCACGCTGGGTGCGGGCTCGATCGGCAATGTGCCGCAGCAACTGCTGCAACTTTCAAGGAGCGCGGCATGAGCGCTGATCCGCAAGCCCTGGGCAAGGTGGCGGTTCTGCAAGGCGGCAGCAGTGCCGAACGCGCGGTGTCGCTGATGTCCGGTGCCGGCGTGTTGGCCGCGCTGCGAAGCCTGGGCGTCGATGCGCACGCCTTCGACCCGGCCGAGCGCGATCTCTCGGACCTGAAGCGCGAAGGATTCGCCCGCGTCTTCATCGCGCTGCACGGCCGCCACGGCGAGGACGGCACGGTGCAGGGCGCACTGGAATTGATGGGCATCCCCTACACCGGCAGCGGCGTGATGGCCAGTGCGGTGGCGATGGACAAGGTCATGACCAAGCGCGTGTGGGTGGCGGAGGGCCTGCCGACGCCGCGCTGGGTGTGGCTGGCGCCCGGGCAGCAATCGCGCGACGAGGTGGTCGCTGTGCCCGACACGCTGGGCCTGCCACTGATCGTCAAGCCACCGCGTGAAGGCTCCAGCATCGGGATCACCAAGGTTGCGGGTTATTCGCAAATGCAGGGCGCGGTGCAGCTTGCGGCGCAGTACGACGCCGACGTGCTGTGCGAAGAGTTCATCGACGGCATCGAACTCACCTGCCCCGTGCTGGGCCAGGGCGCGGCAGCGCACGCGCTGCCGGTGGTGCGCATCGACGCACCCGACGGCAACTACGACTTCCAGAACAAGTACTACACCGACGTGGTGGCCTACCGCATCCCGAGCGGGCTGTCGGCGGGCGAAGAGGCCGAGGTGCAGCGCCTGACGCTGGCCGCCTACCGCACGCTGGGCTGCCGTGGCTGGGGCCGTGCCGACCTGATGCTGCGCACGGGTGGCCAGCACCCCGACCGCAAGATCTTCCTGCTGGAAATGAACACCAGCCCCGGCATGACCAGCCATTCGCTCGTTCCCATGTCGGCACGCGCTGCGGGCATGAGCTACGAGCAGCTTTGTCTGCACCTGATTCAAGGCGCCAGCCTGGATTCATCCCGCAACTGACATGGCCACCCTGCGCCGCACATTCAAACCCACCCTGAGCGCGGCGCTGCCGATGCCGGCCGACGTGCGCCTGATGAACGTCGTCGCCAGCAGCGTCTTCGTGCTGGCGGCGCTGGCTGCGCTGGTGGCCAGCGTGCTGTGGCTGATGCGCAGCCCGCTGTTCCCGATCCGCGGCATCCAGCTCGACGGCGACTTGCTGCGCAACAACGTGCCCACCATCCGCGCCAACGCCGCGCCACGCCTGGCGGGCAACTTCTTCAGCGTCGATCTGCAGCAGGGCCGCAAGGCCTTTGAGGCGGTGCCCTGGGTGCGCCGCGCCGTCGTGCGCCGCGTCTGGCCCGACCGGCTGGCGGTGCGGCTGGAAGAGCACCGCGCCGTGGCGCTGTGGGTGGCACAGGGCGAACAGGACAGTGGCGCTGACCGCTTGGTCAACAGCCACGGCGAGGTCTTCGACGCCAATGTGGGCGATGTCGAAGACGACAGCCTGCCCAGGCTCGAAGGCCCCGAAGGCAGCGCCGCGCAGATGCTGGCGATGGTGCGCCGCGTGCAGCCCGCGCTGACCCGGCTCGACATGGAAATCGAAGGCCTGCACCTGTCCGGCCGCGGCTCATGGCGGGTTGATCTGGACAGCGGCGCCAGCATCGAACTGGGCCGTGGCAGCGAGGATGAAATCGTGGCCCGCACCGAGCGCTTCGTGCGCACGCTGGCCGCCGCCACCGCCAAGTGGCGCGCGCCGCTGGCGTATGCCGACCTGCGCCACACCGACGGCTATGCGGTGCGGCTGCGCGGCGTGGGCACCGCAGCCGCAGCCGCGGCCAAGACAAACTGAAGCACGAGGAACCCACACATGGCCAAAGAATTCAAGGACATGGTGTTCGGCCTGGACATCGGTACCGCCAAGGTGATGGTGGTGGCCGCCGAGGTGCTGGAAAACGGCGAACTGCGCCTGGCCGGCCTGGGCATCGCGCCCACGCATGGCCTGAAGCGTGGCGTCGTCGTCAATATCGACGCCACTGTGCAAAGCATCCAGCAGGCGCTGAAAGAGGCCGAGATGATGGCCGCCTGCAAGATCGACCGCGTCTTCACCGGCATCACCGGCAGCCACATCCGCGGCCTCAACAGCACCGGCATGGTGATCGTGCGCGACAACCGCGAAGTCACGCCCGTCGATGCAGCGCGCGTGGTGGAAACGGCCAAGGCCATCAACATCCCGAACGACCAGCGTCTGCTGCTCGTCGAGCCGCAGGAATTCATCATCGACGGGCACGAGGTCAAAGAGCCCATTGGCATGAGCGGCAGCCGGCTCGAAGTCAAAGTCCACATCGTCACTGGCGCGCAGAGCGCGGCCGAGAACATCCTGAAGTGCGTGCGCCGCTGCGGCCTGGAAGTGGAGCGCCTGGTGCTGAACCCCAGCGCCAGCAGCGCGGCGGTGCTGACCGACGACGAGAAGTCGCTCGGCGTGGCCGTGGTGGACATCGGCGCCGGCACGACGGACGTGCAGATCTACACCGACGGCAGCGTGCGCCACACGGCGGTGATTCCGATTGCCGGTGACCTGATCACGAGCGACATCGCGATGGCCTTGCGCACGCCCACCAAAGATGCCGAAGAGATCAAGGTCATGCACGGTGTAGCAAAGCAGCTGCTGGCCGACCCCGGTGACCAGGTGGAAGTGCCGGGCCTTGGCGACCGAGCGCCGCGCATGCTGAGCCGCCAGGCACTGGCCGGCGTGATCGAGCCGCGCGTCGAAGAGATCTTCTCGCTGGTTCATCAAGTCATCCGCGAGAGTGGCTACGAAGAACTGCTGTCCAGTGGCATCGTCATCACAGGGGGCAGTTCGGTCATGCCGGGCATGGTGGAGCTGGGCGAAGACATCTTCCTGAAGCCGGTGCGCAGGGGCCTGCCCCTGTACAGCGCCGCGCTCTACGACATGGTGGCCAACCCGCGTTCGGCCACCGTGATGGGGCTGCTTGAAGAAGCGCGTGTGGCGCGTTCACGCGGCCACAAGGCGGCGGCGCAGGCCGGGTCCATGAAGAACATGGTCGGGCGCGCGAAGGACTGGTTTCTCGGCAATTTCTAAGTATTTTTGAAGGGGCTCAACATCAATTTCAAGAAGCCCCGGCTTTTTCACAACGGCAACTGCAACTCTCACAAGTAGGAGGCTCTCATGCCCATCGAAATGATCGACGAATTCGACCAAGGCACGCAGATCAAGGTGATCGGCGTTGGCGGTGGCGGCGGCAACGCCGTCGAACACATGATCAACCTGGGGGTGCAAGGCGTGGAATTCATCTGCGCCAACACCGACGCGCAGGCCCTGCACCGCAGCAATGCGGGCACGCTGGTGCAACTGGGCACTTCGGGCCTGGGGGCGGGCAGCAAGCCCGAGATGGGGCGCATCTCGGCTGAAGAGGCGGTGGACCGCATCAAGGAAAGCATCGCCGGTGCGCACATGCTCTTCATCACCGCCGGCATGGGCGGCGGCACCGGCACCGGCGCTGCGCCGGTGATCGCGCGCGCGGCCAAGGAGATGGGCATCCTGACCGTGGGCGTCGTCACCAAGCCGTTCGAGTTCGAAGGCAAACGGCGTGGCAAACAGGCCGACGACGGTGTCAGCGAACTCGAGGCCAACGTCGATAGCCTGATCGTGGTGCTGAACGAAAAGCTGCTCGAAGTCATGGGCGACGATGTGACGCAAGAGCAGGCCTTTGCGCACGCCAACGACGTGCTGAAAAACGCGGTCGGCGGCATCAGCGACATCATCCACATCCCGGGTCTGGTGAACGTCGATTTCGAAGACGTGAAGACCGTGATGAGCGAGCCCGGCAAGGCGATGATGGGCACGGCAGTGGCCGGCGGTCCCGACCGCGCCAACAAGGCCGCCGACATGGCGGTGGCGTGCCCGCTGCTGGAAGGCATCGACCTGAGTGGCGCGCGCGGTGTGCTGGTGCTGATTGCAGCCAGCAAGCAGACCTTCAAGCTGGCTGAGAGCCGCAATGCGATGAACACCATCCGCCGCTATGCGGCCGACGATGCGCACGTGATATTCGGCACCGCGTATGACGAAACCCTGGGCGACCAGCTGCGCGTGACGGTCATCGCAACAGGCCTGAGTTCTTCGCGCAAAGCCATCATCACGCCGCCGCTGAGCGTGGTGCATCACGCCCAGCCGCACCAGCGCACCGGCACCGACAACCTGCCGGTGCTGAACCAGGTGGCGCAGCCGGGGCATGCAGGGCAGGCAGGGCAAGGCACGCAGGCTGCACATGGCGGCCATGCGGGGCAGGGCGCGCAGGTGCATGCACCGCAAGCGCACAGTTATGAAGGCCTGAACACACCCAGCGTGTGGCGCACGAACCGCACGCACGCGGCGGCGAAGGTGGATGCGCTGGCCAGCAACGGCATGGACGAGATCGAGATCCCGGCGTTTCTGCGCAAGCAGGCGGATTGATCAGCGCGGGGCAAGCGGCAGCGTTCGGCGGCTTCGGCCGCCCTTCGTTCTGCAGCGGCAGCGGGATGTCGGTTCTCGACCTAGAGCGGTCGGACGTGTTGCCCCAGCAGATTCCATGAAGCCGTCGGTCGGTCGGCGTCTGGCCCGCCTGTCTTGACGACAGGCGAGGCGACGAATCGTGAGTTCGGCGCGAGACGAGGCACGCACCTAAAGTGCTACGAGCCGTGCGCAAGGAGGCAGCCCTTGAAAAATGCGCCGACCTCGTTCTGGGCGAACTTTGAAACGCGGCCCTTGCAACCACTTCGAGTAGTGCGGCGGCGTTTGTTTGGGCACAATTCTGGGAAACCGGCCGCCGCGCAGCGCGGGCGGACCTTTCAAGCAACTGACGCCAGCTGGAGTTCTATGCTCCGAACACTGCTTTTGTCTCGACCGCTCGTCTTCACGGCCACCCTGGCAGCCGTGCTCGCACTGTCACTGGTGAGCGCCATGCCGGCACTTGCGCAGGCAAGTAGCTTTTCGGTCGAGATCACGAAGATCGAGATCCCCGAGAAGCGGGTGACCTTCAAGGCGAGCATGGGTCAACAGACGATGCGCGTGGCATCCGGTGTCGCGCTTGACGTGTTGAAGCTTGGCGACAAGGTGCTGGTCACGTTCGGCCAAGATGGCACCGAATCGGTCATCAGCAGCATCGAGGTCATCAAGTCGTGACGCGAACTGCAAGCGCGCGAGGCTGCCGAAGTTGTGACCCTTGACGGTTACAAGCCTCGCCCCACGTCGCAATCGATTCAACTGCCGCCGATATCACAGCCGCGTTCGTCGGGCATCCGGCCGCCTGCCGCCACCCGGCCGGCGAGAGGCTCATTTGATTTCCAGAATCCAGCGCGCAAGCGTCAACGCTTCGGCTTCCGTCACCTGGGCTTGTGGCGGCATCGGAACTGAACCCCAGACGCCGCCACTCCCTTCGCGGATCTTCTTGGCCAATGTCAAGTCGGCACCCTTTTCCTCGACGTACTTGGCCGCGACGGCGCGGAATTGAGGGCCGAGGTGATTCCTGTCGATCCTGTGGCAGGCGAAACAGTTTTTGGTTTTGTACAACTCATCGTCAGCGTACGCGGCACCGCCGTGCAGCCCCAGCACCCCTGCCGACATCAAGACTAGGACGAACTTCATTGATGGAGTTTCCCGATAAGGCGCAGGAGCCACAGGCCCCCGCGCGTCAAGAGTGCAACGGTCCGTCGCGGACGATCACTTCGGCGTCAGACGGGAGATGGCTCCCTCGTCAGTGGCGACATAGAGGTTACCGTCCGGCCCCTGCACCAATGAACGAAAACGCGCGGCGGGCATGGGCAAGCTCACCGTGGTGCGCGATGCGGACAAGCCGTTGGATGCGATATCGAGCACGTCCATTCGGTTGCCCACTGGCGTTCCGTGGATTCCGATGCCCGTAAAGCCGATGATCATCTTGCCATTCCATCCCTTCCATTGCGGGCCGGACAGGAAGGTGCCCCCGAACAGACCCTGCGACAGACCATCGTTGTTCCAAGCCGGCCTCATCGCATTGGGGTAGGTCTTGGTGTCGGTCATGGGCATGAATGCCGACCTGTCCTTCGGATCCATGGCGCCCATCTGGTTGGGGCTGTAGCCGCAGTAGTTGTCCGGGCATGCGCCCCGACCTCCAACATTGGGACGCGGGTCCCATCCGGCATTCCCTCCGGGCACAAGCGCCGTGACTTCATCTGAGTGCCACGGTCCGTTTTCAGCGGTGAAGGGCTGATTGGTGCCAGGCCGGAACGTGATGCCTTGCGGGTTGCGATGCCCATAGGTGTAGATCCGAGGGTCGAACCCCGCCGGAGCGCCATTGCCAGGAGCGGCCTTGCCGTCGCGGTCGAGACGCAAGACCTTCCCTCCTATGAGGGTCGGGCTTTGCGGCACCGCGCCGTTGTGCGTGTCACCCGTGGTCACATACAGAAAGCCGTCGCCAGGGCTGAAGCGAATTCGCCCGCCGTTGTGCGCGCCGGGGCCACCGAACGGATGGTCACTGGCACGGGGCTTGTACGGGATGTCGGTGACGATGTCGGTGCGGTCTGATACCGCCGTTGCGGAGTCGTTCACCTTGAGTCGCATCACACGGTTGCTGCCGGGAGCGGTCAGACTGGACGCCGAATAGACGTAGATGAACCGGTTGCTGGCGAAGTTCGGGTCAACAGCAAGCCCACTCATGCCGGCTTGACCTTCGCAGAACAAGTCGTTCGAGGTGGACGGGTAGCCCTTGGAGTCCTTCATGCCCAGCAGCTTGACAACGCTGCCACTGGACTGCCGCACCGAAAGGCCCAGACACTTTTCGGTGAAGAACATGGTGCCGTCGGGAAGGAATGCCATGTCCCATGGGCTGTCGAGCTTGGTTAGAACAGCTGCATGCGTCAGCTGCGGCGCTGCGGGTTGCGCGCCGCCTGTGGTGACGCCGGATGGCGTGGCGCAAGCAGCAAGCGCGCATGGCAGCGCTACGATGAGCAATCGATTCATCAGGTATCTCCTGTTGGTTGGGGCTTTCTCGTCAATATCGAAGAAAGGCGAACAGATGCTATGGCCGTGATCTCGGGCTGGTCAAGTAGGGCTTGCGATGGCGCATCGGCGGCGCGAATGCTGGGTTGAGTCGCAGAAATTCGGAAGCTCGAAGACCTGCTCTCAACTCAGGAGCGGACTTTGGGCAGGTATCCCACAACCCTGAACAGAAGCGGCCCTACTGATCGACCGAGCGAGTGTCCATCCACGCTCGAACCGACACCCGGCGGCAAGCCGCCAGGTGCGGTTCAGCTTGCAGATGCGTCGGACTGAACGAAGAGCTGCTCGAAGTGATGGGCGACGACGTGACGCAGGAGCAGGCCTTTGCGCAAACTGCGCGCACCCTTTCGGACGGAGCCGCTGCGATGCGCACCACCATCACGCTGGACGACGAACTGCTCGCGACGGCGCATGAGATGACCGACGTGGCCGAACGCAGCACCTTGATCCACAACGGGCTGCGCTTGCTGATTCAGCGCGAAGCGGCACGCCGGCTGGCACTGCTGGGTGGCAGCGACCCCACCGCCACCGCCGCACCGCGCCGCCGCTCGGCCCCGGTGGCGGTGCCTGGGCGCAAGCCTTCGGCCGCCAAGCCGGTCAGGCGGCCCCGCGCGCGGCCGGGAAGAAGGCGTGATCCTGGTTGACTCGCCGATCTGGATCAACCATCTGCGCCGGGCCAACGCCGAGCTCGTGCGCCTGCTGTCCGGCGACGATGTGCTGTGCCACCCGTTTTTGATCGGCGAACTGGCGTGCGGCCCTCTGCGCCAGCGCGCGGCCTTCCTGGCATAGCTGCGGGCGTTGCCCCTGGCTGCGGCAACCACGCACGACGAGGCGCTCGCGTTCGTCGAACGCCACGCGTTGGCTGGCTGCGGCATCGGCTGGGCCGACGTGCACCTGCTCAGCGCCACGCTGCTGGCGCAGCCGGCCGCCTTGTGGACGCGCGACAAGCGCCTGGCCGCAGCAGCCGCTGAACTGGGTTGCCTGCATGAACCGCGGCTGCATTGACGCCATCGCGATCAAAGCAACCAAGCCCTACAGCCCCTACAGTCCCGACAGCTCCGGGCGGGTCGGGACGCTGCAGCACGACGAGGCCCTTCGCAAGAACATCCTCAGAGTCGAATCGGCCTGCTGCCGCCCACGTTTCTAGTTAGACCCGATGCCCCCTGGCCCGATCACGCGCGACGGCGCTGGCGCGACCGTGCCGGTGCCTTTTAGCGCCGTCGGGGTGCCGGGCGAGGCCACGTTCAGCGCGAACGCGCTCTTCACCGGCCCCTGGTTAGCGATGAACGAGAAGCGGAACATCGTGCCCCAGTTCAACGCGCCACCGCTGGGCGCTGTCCAGGTGACGTTGCGGCCGCCAACGCTGGCGCTCCAGTCGTTGCTGGCGTCCAGGTCGCCGTCGCTGAATGCCAGGTCGGTGATCGTTGCCGACCCGACCGGGACCGTGAAGCCGTTCAACCCGAGGTTGCTGATGACGCGCAGGTTGGGCTCGGCGCTTTCGGTTTGCGCACGCGCAAAGTCCAGGTTCATCACCGCATAGTCGTAGCGCCAGCGGCCGCCGCCCAGGTTGGTGGACTTCGCCGCCACCTTGACGTTGCCCTCGGCGGTGCTGAGTTGCACCGACGCTGCGCCCGCCACGGGCACGGCGGGGTCGAGCCAGCGGTCGATCGCGGGGCCCAGCCGGTACTGGTCATTGCCACCCACGCTCCAGACCGAGCCGCTGCGCGTGAAGGTCACGCGCTTCGTCGCCATCGAGTTGAGGTTGTTCACGTCGCCGCGCGCCAGGTACCACGACTCGAACAGGTAGGTCGCCCCGGCCCGTTCGGTGCCGCTGAACTGCGATTCGCGAACGACCATGCGCTGGTCGTACGAACCGTTGCCGGACGTGTTGGCCAGGCCGTCGCAATTGAGGTCGTAGATCGAGCCGCAGCGGCCCCACTGGTTGGTGGCCGGGATGATCTCCGAGCGCGGACCCAGGGCGTTGCTGCTGTCGTTGTTGCTGACGCCGTAAACGTCGGAGCAGCCGCGCCCGAGGATGTTGTTGTTGCCCGGGTCTTCGAGACAGCCCGTGTTGAGCGTCAGGAAGGCATGCTTGACACCCGAGCGGCCGACCTGTTCGATCGACCCGTCGGCGTTCAGGCGGTAGAGGTTCCAGACCAGGTAGGGGTGCTGGTCGTTGCCGTAGGGCGGGAAGTTGCCGCTGAACTTTGAATACCAGGGGATGTCGGCCGCCCACAAGGCGCTGCTGGTGCCGAGCGGGTCGCCAGCGATGGTGAGCTGCTGCGAGCCGTTGTTGACGTTGTTGCGCAGCGTCGAAGACGGCGTGAAGACGACGCTGCCGCTGCCGCCTTCGCCGGTGCAGCCGTTGCAGCGGCTGTACTGCACGCTGAAGGTCTGCATGAAAAGGTCGGCGACGTAGGTCGCGCCTGGTACGCCCGGCACCGCCAGGCCGGCCCAGCGGTTGACATAGACCAGCGGCGCCGGGTCGGCGCCGCGGCGCAGCACCTGGGTGGTCAGCTCCATGTCGGCGATGACCCAATCCGCCACTTCGGGGCGGCCGATGCGTTGCGCCAATTCGGGCGTGATGCGCAGGTCCATCGTGCGCACCGCCAGGCGCTGTTTGTCGTCGATCAGCTCGTACATCAGGCGGTCGATATAGAACCAGGCCTTGCCGTCCGCGCTGATCAGATCGAGCACGGGCTTGTCGCCGCTGGCGCCGGCACGCGGAATCAGGCGAAAGTCGGTCAGGTCGATGCGCCCGGTCGGCGTGTCGATGACGTGGCCGCCGGCCGCTTGCAGATAGCCGCCGATGAAGCCGCGCAGGTT
>JANNGN010000035.1:0-1670 GCA_031403895.1 Rubrivivax sp.
CATCCTGATCTACGGCAGCGCGCCAGACTTTCCGGCGCACGACAGCGCGCACTGGGGCCTGCTGCCGGCGATGACGCTGCGTTCGCGCCTGATCGCCACACAGTCTCTGCAGCCGGGTGACACGGTGGGCTACGGCAGCACATTCACGGCCAGCGCGCCGATGCGCATCGGCATCGTCGCCTGCGGCTATGCCGACGGCTACCCGCGCCATGCTGGCAGCGGCACGCCGGTGCTGGTGCGCGGCGTGCGCTGCACTACGGTGGGGCGGGTCTCGATGGACATGCTGGCGGTGGACATCACGGGCTTGGCCGAAGCGGGGAATGTCGGGATTGGCAGCGAGGTCACACTGTGGGGCCGAGGCCCCGGCGACGCCGTGCTGTCGATCGATGAAGTGGCGCGTGCAGCCGCTACCATCGGCTATGAACTCATGTGCGCCGTCGCCCCGCGGGTGCCGATGCGCTTGAGTGACACCTGAATCCAGAGCCCCGGAGCGCGACTCATGATGTCGATCATCAGCACCATCATCCTCGGCCTCATCGTCGGTGTGCTGGCGCGCGCGCTGCTGCCGGGCGAGCAGAAGATGGGTTGGACCCTGACTTGCGTGCTGGGTGTCGCGGGCTCGCTCGGGGCCAGCTTTCTGGGCCAGCAAATGGGCTGGTACGCGCCCGGCGAGGCGGCGGGCTGGATCGTGTCGGTGCTCACTGCGGTGGTGCTGCTGTTCGTGGTGGGCAAGGTCCGCAGCAGCGGCGGCGCAAGCTGAAAACAATCACCATCGACCCGGCCGAGGTCGAATTCACCGCCGTCCGCGCGCAAGGCGCGGGCGGGCAGAACGTCAACAAGGTGTCGAGCGCAGCACACCTGCGATTCGACATCCACGCTTCCTCATTGCCCGCTGAGGTGAAGCAACGCCTGCTGGCACTGGCCGACCAGCGCATCACCGCCGAAGGCACCGTCGTGATCAAGGCGCAGACGCACCGCAGCCTGCCGCGCAACCAGTCCGACGCGCTGGCGCGGCTGCAGGCGCTGGTGGACCAGGTGAGCCAGCCTGACGTGCCGCGCCGGCCCACCAAACCCACGCGTGCGTCGAAGCGGCGGCGGCTGGAAGGCAAGGCGCAGCGCGGCCAGGTGAAGGCCGGGCGCCAACGCGTGACGGACTGAGGGCGCGTTTCGCGCGGGTGTGCAGGCGCGTTTCGCGCTTGTGCCCTGGCACTTCGCGAAGTTGCGGGCCGCCCGGTCGCAACCATGCTGCGCCGGGCGGCCGCGCTGGGCACATTGCGGGCATCGCAAAACCCGGAGCCGCAAGATGAATCTGCGCCAAGTCCTCACCACCGCCGTCTTCGCCGCCACCGCCCCGGCCTGGGCGCAGCACTGCGTCAGCGTGGAAGTACACAACGTGCGCCCGCAGCAGGGCCACATCATGGTGGCCGCCTACACCGACGCCGAGGCCTTCGCGAAGCGGGCCGTGCTGTCGCTGCGTGTGCAGGCGGCTGAAGCCGTCACGCCGGTGCAGCTGTGCGGCGTGACGGGCAATATCGTCGCGCTGACGCTGTTCCAGGACCTGGACAGCGACGGCAGACTAGGCCGCAACCTGCTGGGCGTGCCGACCGAACCCTGGGGCAGCTCGGGCAAGCCGGGCAGCTTCGGCCCCAGTTGGGACACGGCCAAGGTGA
>JANNGN010000036.1:0-2290 GCA_031403895.1 Rubrivivax sp.
TCCATCACCCACACGTCCATCGCCGGCTTCACGGTGCCGGCGTTGACGCGGCCAACGCCAATGCGGCCGACGAAGCTGGAGTAGTACAGCGACGAAATCTGCAATTGCAGCGGCGCGGCGGGGTCGCCTTCGTGCGCCGGCACGTGCGTCAGCACGGTGTCGAAAAGCGCGCTCATGTCGCTGGCCCAGTGCTCGCCGGCCGGGCCTTCCTTGAGTGACGCCCAGCCGTTCAGGCCGGAGGCATAGACGACCGGAAAGTCGAGCTGGTCTTCAGTGGCGCCGAGCTTGTCGAAGAGTTCAAACGCAGCGTTGATGACGTAGTCCGGCCGCGAGCCCGGCTTGTCCACCTTGTTGACGACGACGATGGGCTTCAGGCCCAGCGCCAGCGCCTTCTTGGTGACGAAGCGCGTCTGCGGCATCGGGCCTTCCTGCGCGTCGATCAGCAGCACCACGCCATCGACCATCGACAGCGCGCGTTCCACCTCGCCGCCGAAGTCGGCGTGGCCGGGGGTGTCAACGATGTTGATGTGCGTGCCCTTCCAGGTCACAGCGCAGTTCTTGGCCAGGATCGTGATGCCGCGTTCGCGTTCGATGTCGTTGCTGTCCATCACGCGTTCGGCGACCTTTTCGTTTTCACGGAAGGTGCCGCTCTGGCGCAGCAGCATGTCCACCATGGTGGTCTTGCCATGGTCAACGTGGGCGATGATGGCGATGTTGCGAATGGCGTGGGTCATGGACTGTCCTGGACTTCAAGAGGGCTCAGCAGGCGGTCAGCGATCAGAACGCCAGCGGTGATGTGTGCCGTGCCGAGGAAGGCACGCGGTTTGAGGGTTAGGCCGTCGTCAGGCGCCATCGGCGGCTGGCGATAGACACGCACCGCTGGCGCGTCGGCCAGCGCCACGCGACGGCGCAGGCCGCACAGGAAGCGGCCGGCTTCGTCGTCCTGCAGGTGCACGTCAGGCCAGGCGGCCACCAGCACGTCGGGCGGCAGCAGCAATGCGTCGCGCTGGCTTTCAGTGAGTGCAGCCAGGGCTTCGATGGTGATGGCCTGCTCGACATTCAATGCGCCGCTGCCGGTGCGGCGCAACGCGCTCAGGTGCGCGCCGCAGCCCAGCGCGGCGCCGATGTCTTCGGCCAGCGTGCGGATGTAGGTGCCCTTGCTGCAGCGCACGTCAAGCACAAGCTCTGCGTCCTGCCAGTACACGATGTCGATGGCGTGAATGGTGATGCGGCGCGCGGGGCGTTCGATTTCGATGCCGGCGCGGGCGTAGTCGTACAGCGCCTTGCCTTCGTGCTTGAGCGCTGAGTGCATCGGCGGAATCTGGTCGATGGCGCCGGTGAACTGGCGGCAGGCGGCAACGATCGCTTCCATGCTCGTCTGCACCGCGCGCTCTTCGATGACCGCGCCTTCGCCGTCGCCGGTGCTCGTGCGTTGGCCCAGCTTCAGGGTGGCGAGGTAGCGTTTGTCGGCGTCCAGGCTGGCCTGCGAAAACTTCGTGGCCGCGCCAAAACACAGCGGCAAGAGGCCGGTCGCCAGCGGGTCCAGCGTGCCCGTGTGGCCGCCCTTTTCAGCACGCAGGATCCCTTTGGTCTTCTGCAACGCGTCGTTGCTCGTCCAGCCCAGCGGCTTGTCGAGCAAGAGCACACCATGCAGCGTGCGACGAGGGGCTTTGCGCGGCTGCATCAGTCTTCTTTCGCGCGCACCGAATTGGCTTTTGTGATGAGCGCGCTCAGGTCCGCCGCGCGTTCGGTCGTCTTGTCGAAGTGGAAGTGCAGCGTCGGCACGGTGTGGATGGCCAATCGCTTGAAGAGCCCATTGCGCAGGAAGCCGCCCGCTTCGTTCAAGGCCTTGGCACTTTCCGCAGCGTCGCCCAGCAGCACCGAGAAGTAGATTTGCGCATGGGCGTAATCGGGCGTCACATCGACACTGTTGATCGTGACCATGCCCACGCGCGGATCCTTCAAATCGCGGATAAGTTCGGCCACGTCGCGCTGAATCTGGTCAGCAACGCGGAAGCTGCGGTTGGGGACGGCTTTTTTGTGTCGCATGGTCTTTTTCGCAAAGTCCGGTTGCTCCAAATGAATCAGCCCCGCCGGGTGGCGGGGCTGATCGCTTGAGTAGCGTCGGCGCCCGCTTTACAGCGTGCGAGCCACTTCCTTGACTTCGAAGAACTCCAGCGCATCGCCTTCCTTGATGTCGTTGTAGTTCTTCAGCTTGATGCCGCACTCGAAGCCTTCTGTCACGTTGCGCACATCGTCCTTCAAACGTTTCACCGATTCGACTTCGCCG
>JANNGN010000037.1:0-7788 GCA_031403895.1 Rubrivivax sp.
CAGGCGCAGGCAGCCTTGCAGGCCCAGCGTGATCTCGGTCTGCATGTCGGCCAGCTTTTTCTGGATCAGTTGATTGGCCGCCAGCGGCTTGCCGAACTGCTTGCGGTCCAGCACGTACTGGCGGGCGCGGAACCAGCAGTCTTCGGCGGCGCCGAGTGCGCCCCAGGCAATGCCGTAACGCGCGCTGTTCAGGCAGGTGAAGGGGCCCTTCAAACCTCGCACTTCGGGGAAGGCGTTTTCTTCCGCGCAGAAGACGCCGTCCATCACGATCTCACCCGTGATGCTGGCGCGCAGGCCCACCTTGCCGTGGATGGCGGGGGCGCTCAGGCCCTTGGCGCCCTTGTCGAGGATGAAGCCGCGGATGGCACCCGCGTCGTCCTTGGCCCAGACCACGAACACGTCGGCGATGGGTGAGTTGCTGATCCACATCTTGCTGCCCGACAGGCTGTAGCCACCCGGCACGGCCTTGGCGCGCGTGACCATGCTGCCGGGGTCGGATCCGTGGTCGGGCTCGGTGAGGCCGAAGCAGCCGATCCAGTGGCCGCTGGCGAGTTTGGGCAGGTACTTCTGCTTCTGCGCTTCGGTGCCGAATTCGAAGATCGGCACCATGACGAGCGAACTCTGCACGCTCATCATCGATCGGTAGCCGCTGTCCACGCGCTCGACCTCACGCGCCACCAGGCCGTAGCAGACGTAGTTCAGGCCCGCGCCGCCATAGGCTTCTGGGATGGTGGGGCCGAGCAGACCTAGCTCGCCCATTTCACGGAAGATGGCGGGGTCGGTCGTGCCGTTGCGGAAGGCGTCCAGCACGCGCGTGGCCAGCTTGTCCTGGCTGTAGGCGTGTGCGGCGTCGCGCACCTGGCGTTCGTCGCCTGTGAGCTGCTGGTCCAGCAGCAGCGGGTCGTCCCAATGGAAACTTGCTTTGGTAGCCATGGTGATGTGCTTTCTTTGCTATGCAGGAATGACGGCAGTGACTTCGATCTCAACGAGCGCGCGGTCTTCGATCAGCGCGCTGACTTGCACGGCGGTCATCGCGATGCCGAAGTCGCCGATGATGTCGCGGTAGGTAGCGCCAATGTCGCGCGCACACGCCAGGTAATTGCGCTTGTCAGTCAGGTACCAGGTCATGCGCGTGATGTGCTCGGGTTTCGCGCCGGCCGCAGCCAGTACGTCCACCACATTCTGCAACGCCTGCCGCACCTGGCCGACGAGCTCGTCGGTCTGGAACTGGTTCTGCGCGTCCCAGCCGATCATGCCGGCGACGAAGATTTGATTGCCGCTGGCTGCGACGCCGTTGGCGTAGCCCTTGGGGCGCGCCCAGTGCGCGGGCTGCAGCAGTTGTTTGTTCAAGAAACTTCCTTGATGAGGTCGCGGCCGATGATGAGTTGCTGAACTTCGCTGGCCCCTTCGTAGATGCGCAGCGAACGAATCTCGCGGTACAGCCTTTCCACCGTTTCACCACTCACCACACCCTGGCCGCCGAAGAGCTGCACTGCCGCGTCGATGACCTGCTGCGCGCCTTCGGTGGCGGCCAGCTTGGCCATCGCCGCCTGGCGCGTGACGTTGATGCCCTGGTCGCGTTCCCAGGCGGCGCGATAGACCAGCAGCGCGGCGCTGTCGATGGTCAGCGCCATTTGCGCAAGGCGGGCTTGAGTCAGTTGAAAGTCGGACAAGTGCTGGCCGAACATCTTGCGTGACTTCGCGCGTGCCAGGCCTTCTTCCATCGCGCGCCGCGCAAAGCCGAGTGCGGCTGCGGCCACGCTGGTGCGGAAGACATCAAGCGTGCGCATCGCGATCTTGAACCCTTCGCCGGCGGCACCAATGCGGTGACTCAGCGGCACGCGGCAGTTCGTGAAGCGCAGGCGCGCCAAGGGGTGCGGCGCGATGACCTCGATGCGCTCGACGATGTCGAAGCCCGACGTGCCGGCTTCGACCACGAATGCCGAGATGCCGCGCGCACCGGGCGCTTCGCCGCTGCGCACGAAGACGACGTAGAAGTGCGCAATGCCACCGTTGCTGATCCACGTTTTTTCGCCGTCGAGCACAGCGTGGTCGCCATCGATTCGCGCCGCGCATTGCATTGCGGCCACGTCCGAGCCTGCGTCGGGTTCGCTCAGCGCGAAGGCGGCAATCGATTGGCCGGCTGCCACCTTCGGCAACCAGCGCGCCTTCTGCTCGGGTGTGCCGGCCAGTGAGATCGCACCCGAGCCCAAGCCCTGCATCGCAAATGCAAAGTCTGCAAGGCCGTTGTGCCGCGCCAGTGTTTCGCGCGCCAGGCACACCATGCGCGTGTCGATGGTGTCCGTGGCGCCGCCAAAGACGGTGCCGGCCACGGCGTGGCGCAGCCAGCCGCCCGCACCCAGTTGCTGCACGAGCTGGCGGCACAACGCATCCACGTCGTGGCCGTGACGGTCCCGGACAGTGGCTGCGGCCCACCCGTCCAGCGCTGAAGCAAAGGCACGGTGCCCTGCGTCGAAGAAGGGCCAGCGCAAATGATCCAACGCGTTCACGGCGAGGCCTGTGCCGCCTTGCGGGCATGCACGATGAGAAACTGCCCTGGCTTGCCCTGCTGCAGTTGCATCTGATCCGGTGCCAGCAACGGCCCCTGCCGGCCGTCCTCGGTAAAGCGGTAGGTGTCCTGGCCCGCGAAGGACTGCATGCGCAGCCCGCATGAGTTGGCCAGTGCCAGCGTCTCGGCCAGCGTGTAGTGCTTGAAGTGGAAGTGGTTGCCGGTGGCGTGGTGCGGCAGGTGCTCTTCGCAGGGCGTCGAGAAGATCAGGTGCCCGCCGGGCTTGAGCGCGCGCACCATCATTTCAAAGAACGCGGCGCCGTCCTCGACATGCTCCACCGACTCCAGCGCGACGATGAAGTCGAATGTCTCGGCGGGCAGCTGGAACGGGTAGTAGGCGGCAGAGTAGAAAGCCGTGGGGCGCACGTAATGGGTATTGGCGGCCGCGATGGCTTCGGCCGAGCCGTCGATGCCCCAGACCACTCGACTCTCGCTCAACAGCCAGGTGCCGTAGCCATTGCCGCAGAAGGCATCGAGGCCGAAGGTGCCGCCAGGCAGGCGGGCGGCGGCCCACTCGTAGCGGAAGCGGTGGTCGGGGCGAATGTCGGCGTAGGCGGCGGCGGTTTGCCGCTCGCCGGAATGCAGGCTCAGGTCGTGCGTCATGGGTGAATGATTGTCGAGCAGTGGGCTGTCGCGCAGGGCTTCAGTTGCCTTCGAACACCGGCTTGCCCTTGGCCACAAAGGCGCGGTAGGCGCGGCCGAAGTCTTCGGTCAGCATGCACAGCGCCTGCGCCTGCGCTTCGGCTTCGATGGCCTGGTCGATGCCCATGTTCCATTCCTGATGCAGCATGGTCTTGGTGATGCCGTTGGCGAATGTCGGCCCGCTGGCGATATCGCGCGCCAGCGCCAGCGCGTCGGCTTGCAGCGCTTCGGGCGCGCACAGCCGGTTGTAGAAGCCCCAGCGTTCTGCTTCTTCACCGCCCAGCGCGCGGCCCGTGTACAGCCACTCACTCGCGCGCCCCTGGCCCACGATGCGCGGCAGCAGCGCGCAGGCGCCCATGTCGCAGCCGGCCAGGCCGACGCGGTTGAAGAGGAAGGCGGTCTTGCAGCGCGCGGTGCCGATGCGCATGTCGCTCGCCATCGCGACGATGGCGCCCGCGCCGGCGCATACGCCGTCCACCGCCGCGATGATCGGCTGCGGGCAGTGCCGCATGTGCTTCACCAGTTCACCGGTCATGCGCGTGAACATCAGCAGCTCCGGCGCCTTCAATTGCAGCAGCGGGCCGATGATCTCGTGCACGTCGCCACCGCTGCAGAAGTTGCCGCCCGCGCCTTGCACCAGCACGCAGTACACGTCGGTGGCGTGGCGCAGCCGGTGGAAGAGGTCGCGCAGTTCGGCGTAGGACGCGAAGGTGAGCGGGTTCTTGCGCTCGGGGCGGTTCAGCGTGATGAGGCCGACGCCGTTGTCCACTTCCCACAAGAAGTGTTCGGCTCGGTAGCCGGTCATGGCCACGCGGTTGCCGGCGTTCAAGGTGGGGTCAATGCGCTCGTTCATGGTTTGATTCATGGGCTGCTCAGGGTGCAGACTGGCTGCTTTGGCTGCGTTGAAAAAGGGACTCCATCTGCGACTTGCCACCCTCGTACTGCACCGGCCAGTCCACGCCCTTGAAGCCGATGCGTGCCGCTTCCGTCAGCGTCCACGCCGGGTTGGCCAGATGCGGGCGCGCCACCGCGCACAAGTCGGCGCGGCCGGCGCTGATGATGCTGTTGACGTGGTCGGCCTCGCTGATCGCCCCCACTGCAATCGTCGCGATGCCGGCCTCGTTGCGGATGCGGTCGGCAAAGGGCGTCTGGTACATGCGGCCGTAGATGGGTTTCTGATCGGCGCTGACCTGGCCTGAACTGCAGTCGATCATGTCAGCGCCAGCAGCCTTGAAAGCGCGTGCGATGTGTACCGCGTCTTCGGGCGTGATGCCGCCTTCGACCCAGTCATGCGCCGAGATGCGCACCGAGATTGGCTTGTGCTGCGGCCACGCAGCACGCACGGCGCTGAACACTTCGAGCGGAAAGCGCAGGCGGTTGACCAGGCTGCCACCGTAGTTGTCGTCACGCCGGTTCGTCAGCGGCGAGATGAAGGTGGACAGCAGGTAGCCGTGTGCGCAGTGCAGTTCGAGCCAGTCGAAGCCGGCCTGCGCCGCGAACTGCGTGCTGCGCACGAAGTCGTCGCGCACACGGTCCATGTCGGCGCGCGTCATCGCGCGCGGCACTGCGCCATCGTTCAGGAACGGCTGCGGCGATGCGGCGATCAGCGGCCAGTTTTCGGCGGCCAGCGGCCGGTCTGCACCCGCGCCTTGCCACGGTGCGTTGGTGGAGCCTTTGCTGCCTGCGTGGCCGATCTGCAAGGCGATCTTGGCGCTGCTGCCGTGATGCACGAAATCGACGATGCGCTTCCACGCATCGCGCTGCGCCCCGTTCCACAGACCCGGGCAGGCGGGTGTGATGCGCGCGTCGGCCGATGTGCAGGTCATCTCGGCCACCACCATCCCGGCGCCGCCCAGCGCACGCGCGCCGAGGTGTACGAGGTGGAAGTCGCCGGGCAGGCCATCGACGCACGAGTACTGCGCCATCGGCGACACCACGACGCGGTTTTTCAACGTGATGCCGCGCACGGTGTAGGGCGTGAACATCGGCGGTATGGCGGTGGCTGTTTCAACACCGGCTCTCGCGTCAAACCACTGCTCAAAACCGTCGAGCCAGCCCTTGTCGCGAAGCCGAAGATTTTCGTGGCTGATGCGCTGGCTGCGCGTGAGCATGCTGTACATGAACTGCTCGGGCTCTAGCTGGTCGCAGTAGCGCTGGCCGCAGACCTCGAACCACTCCATCGCATTCCAGGCCGCATTCTGAATGCGCAGCACGTCGATGGCGCGCAGCGCCTGGTACTCGGCCAGCACCTGCGGAATGTGATCGGCGGTGTCGCCCAGCAGCTTGAACTGACGCGTGAGTTCAATGGCATCTTCCAGCGCCAGCTTGGTGCCCGAGCCGATGGCGAAATGCGCCGTGTGTACCGCGTCGCCCATCAGCACGACGTGGTTGTTGCCGTTGAAGTGCCACCACTGTTCGCAGCGCACACGCTGGAAGTTGAGCCAGGCCGAGCCGCGCAAGTGGCGCGCGTTGCTCATCAGCTTTTCGCCCTGCAGGTTGCTGGCAAAAATCTTCTCGCAGAAGTCGATCGACTGCTGCGGGTCGGCCTTGTCCAGGCCGTGCGCCAGCCACACGGCTTCGGGGCATTCGACGATGAAGGTGCTGGTGGCGTCGTCGAACTTGTAGATGTGAGCCTGGAACCAGCCGTGTTCGGTCTTCTCGAAGATGAAGGTGAAAGGCTCGTAGCGCTTCTTCGTGCCGAGCCAGATGAAGCGGTTGGGCCGCGTCACGATGTCGGGCTTGAAGACGGCGGCGTGCTTGGTGCGGATGCGTGAATTGACGCCGTCGCTGGCGATGACCAGGTCGGCTTCGGGGTAGTCGGCATCGCTGTCGGCTTCGGTTTCGAACACGAGGTTGACACCCAACGCTTCGCAGCGCGCCTGCAGGATGTTGAGCAGCTTCTTGCGCCCGATGCCGACGAAGCCGTGGCCGCCGGAGCGGATCACGCGGCCCTTGAATTGCAACTCGATGTCGTCCCAGTGCGCGAAGCTGGCTTCGATGGCGTCGGCGGTCTCGCGGTCCCATTCGCGCATGGTGTCCATCGTGGCGTCGGAGAACACCACGCCCCAGCCAAAGGTGTCGTAGGCGCGGTTGCGTTCGACCACCGTCACGTCGTGCCCAGTGCCGTGATCCGCGCCGTTCGCAAGGCCCAGCTTCTTCATCAAGAGGCCGAAGTACAGGCCCGAGGGACCACCACCGATGCAGACGATCCTCATGGTGTGATCTGCGGGCCGCTCAGGCGTTGACGTTGACGACCACGCGGCCCCGGATGCGGCCGGCCAGGATGTCGGCGCCGGCCTGAATGGCATCGCGCAGCGCAATTTCATGCGTCAGCGCTTCCAGCTTGGCCGTGTCAAGGTCGCGCGCCAGCCGCGCCCAGGCGGCGGTGCGTTGCGCCATCGGCGCCATCACGCTGTCGATGCCGCACAGCGTGATGCCGCGCAGGATGAAAGGCATCACGCTGGCGGGGAAGTCCATGCCCTGCGCCAGCCCGCAGGCCGCCACCGTGCCGCCATAGCGCGTGCCGGCGCAGGCGTTGGCCAGTGTGTGGCTGCCGACGGAGTCCACCACGCCAGCCCAGCGTTCCTTGGCCAGCGGCTTGCCGGGCGCTGACAACTCGTCGCGCGAGATCACTTCTGCCGCGCCCAGGCTCTTCAGGAAGTCCGCCTCCTGCAAGCGCCCGGTGGACGCGACGACGCGGTAGCCCAGCTTGGACAGCAGCGTGATGGCGACAGTGCCGACGCCACCGTTCGCACCCGTCACGAGCACGTCGCCGCTCGCCGGTACCACGCCGTGTTTTTCAAGCGCCATCACGCACAACATGGCGGTGTAGCCGGCGGTGCCGATGGCCATTGCCTGGCGTGCCGACAGCCCCGCCGGCAGCGGCAGCAGCCAGTCGGCCTTCACACGCGCCTTCTGCGCCAGCCCGCCGGAGTGGCTTTCGCCGACGCCGAAGCCGTTCAGCAGCACCGCGTCGCCGGGATTGAAGCGCGCGTCGTCGCTGGCTTGCACGGTGCCACATAAGTCGATGCCGGCGTGCAGCGGAAACTTGCGCACCACGGGCGCCTTGCCGGTCAGGGCCAGGCCGTCTTTGTAGTTGATGGTGCTGTAGGCCACGCGCACGGTCACGTCGCCGGGCGGCAGCGCGCTGTCTTCCACGTCTTTCAGGCTGGCGCGGTAACCGTTGTCGTCCTTGTCGATGACGATTGCTTTGAACATGGTGTCTCCTGGTGCGGGCGCGCAGTTTGACATGGGAGGATGGTTATCCGCAGCCTCGCAGAATTGTGCGCATGTTGCGAGCCACCCTGTCGATGTTCACCGTGCTGGGCCTGTGCGTGGCCTGCACCACGCCGCCGGCTGCCAACGCGCCACTGACTGAAGTGCTGAAGTCATGGGGCCCACCCACTGCGACCTACCTTTTGCAGCCCGCAGGCCAGCGGCTGGAATACGCCACCGGCCCCTTCGGCCGCACCACCTGGATGGTGGACGTGGACGCGGCGGGCCGTGTGGCGCAGTCGCGCCAGGTGCTGAACGAGGCGGAGTTTTTCAAGCTGCAGTCGGCGCAGGGGCTGACGCGT
>JANNGN010000038.1:0-2365 GCA_031403895.1 Rubrivivax sp.
GCGCGACAGTGGCGATGACCTTGGCGGCCTCGAGCCGCCAGACGGTGTCGATGGCATCGTGCTTCGTTTGTGTTGCGTCTTGCAAGGCGTTGTGCATGGCGCTGATTTGTTCTGCGGCTTAGTAGTCGTTTTCACAAATACGGTCACACGATGAGATCGATGGATTTCGTCGTCAGGCTAGGCGCACGCCCGCTGCCGCACCTGCCGTGCGGCAAGGGTGGGCAACGACGCATGGCGGCGAAAGACACGATCTCATGTGACCGTTTTTGTGAAAGCGACTACTTAGCGTGCGCATCAGCTCTTTTCAGCCAGCGCCTTCAGGTTGGCCAGCCCTGCCTCGAATTCTTTGCCGACGGTCTTGTCCATGTCGAAGAAGGTCGTCACCAGGCGGTTCAGGTAGGGCATCGGGCCCTGCATCGTCCAGGTGACGGTGCAGGCTTTGTCGCCCTGGGCTTGCACGGTGAAATCCACCATGTTGTGGGCCTCGAAGGGCTTGCTGAAGTCGAGCTTGGCGCTGACACGCTGCGCCGGCACCGATTCAGTGATCTGCATCCGCCCAACGCCCGACTTGTCGCCTTGCCAGTTGTAGGCGCCACCGACACCGACGGTGACAGCGTCATAGGTGATGCCGTTCTGCGCGTCCATCTTGGCGAACGGGTTCCAGGTGTTGAACTGGCGCAGGTCGTTGATGAGCGCAAAGACCTTGTCCGGCGGCGCGTTGATGGTGGCGCTGCGCGACAGGCGAAAGGTGGCGGGCTTGAACGCTGCGTAGGCCAGCAGCGCTGCGATCGCGGCGGCGGCGATGAGCACAAAGGTCTTGAGCATGGTGTCTTCAGATGTTGTTGGATGCGAAGTCGTCGGCCCCGAACAGCTGCCGCACTTCGATCTTGCAGGCGCTGCCGTGCGGCGTCGGGTTTAAGTAGCTGCGCGAGCATGCGACCGCCTCGTCGCGCGAGCGCGCCAGGATCAGCGTGTAGCCGACGATGAACTTCTCGGTCTCGGCAAACAGCCTGTCGATGATGCGCATGGTGGCATCTTCCTTCCGTGAAGTGCTTGGATCGCAGTGCCGCCAACGACCCATATTTTTCGCTCACAGCGGTACTGCTTTCATCGACCCGACGAACAAGCTGCCCTGAATTTGACAGCGCCTGCGGTCGCTGCGGGACAGTATCGGTCCGATCAGGTCAAGCCAGGCAAGGACTCGCGCACCTCGACGCTGGCCCACCTTGCGCCCGGGCAGCGCTTGGCCCAAGCCAGCGCGGCGTCGCGCGTGGCGCGAATCAGCAGGAAGACGCCGCCGATCATTTCCTTGGCCTCGGCAAACGGCCCGTCGAGCACGCGCGATATGGCGGCGCCCTGCGGTCCGCTGCGGCCGCGTCGCTGCGCTGGCCAGAGCGCTGCTGGCCATCAGCACGCCGAGGCGGCTCAGCTCAGCGGTGAAATCGAACATCTGCCGGCAGTCGATGGACGCTACCTGGACGCCAGCGTCAACCTGCCTTTGCGCTACCGTATCGCCCGGAGCGCGAAGCAGGTGGGTCCGTCGTTACCCCGCAAAACACAACTCAGCGGGGTAGGCTGTTGACTCGCCCCAAGGGGCGATCCGATTTGCCGTGCCGAGCTCAATGACTGGTTGTTGCACAGCGTGCGGCCGATGTTCGACCAGCGCGTGCTTGAAGTCTGCGAAGACCTCATGTTCAACTGGCGCTTGCTCGTTGAGGAAGGCCGCAAGGCCGGGCACACTTTTTCGCAGCCTGAGCTGAACTTTGCGGCAACCGCGCTCCACCACGGGCTGACTGTCATGACCTGCGAAAGGGGTGACTACAAGCCTGCACGAGTCCCGCTGTTGAATCCGTGGGTTGACGAGTTGCCCTGACTTTGCGCTGACCGCGCCGCTGCCTCACCCCACCATCCGCGCCAGCACCCGGTCCACCATCAAACCGCTTTGCCCCAGGTAGTTGGCCGGGTCCAGCATGCTTTCCAGTGCCTTGCGATCAACGTGCTTCGCGATCTCAGGATGCGCCACCAGCAGCTCGATCAGCGGCACGCTCTTGGCCAGCGCTTCGCGGCACAAGTCATACACCAGGTCGTGCGCATATTCGCGGCCGATGAACTTGCCCAGGCCCATCATCACCGCCTCGCTCATCACCAGGCCCTGCGTCATGTCGATGTTGCGGCGCATCGCCTTCGGGTCCACCTCCAGGCCAACGACCACCGCGATGCTCTGCTTCAACGCACCGGCCATCAGGCAGAAGGCCTCGGGCAGCACGATCCATTCGATCTCCCATGGGCCGGTGCTGCGTTCATGGTCGGCCACCATCGCGTCCAGCAGCGCGGCTGCATGCTGGCGAACGACGCTGATGGCGGC
>JANNGN010000039.1:0-8235 GCA_031403895.1 Rubrivivax sp.
AATCGCGCCATGCGCAGCGACGCGCTCGATGCGCTGGCGCAGGTGCGTGAAGGCGCGCCGCTGGCGTCCGCCCTGGCCGCGAAGAAGCGTTTTCCGGGGCTGCTGTCGATGTTCGCGCGGCTGGGCGAACAGACCGGCCAACTGCCGCTGATGCTGCAGCGTGCGTCGGTGCAACTGTCGGCCGAAGTGCAGCGCCGCGCAATGGGCGCGGCCACCATCCTGGAGCCGCTGCTGATCGTCGGCATGGGCGTGGTGGTGGTGCTGATCATGCTGGCGGTGCTGCTGCCGATCATCCAGTTGAACACCTGGGTGCGTTGAAAGTCCCATCGTGCCCGCGCGCATCCCGTGAAGCGGGGGCTGGTCGAAGCGGCCAAATAACGCCCGCATAACGGTACCGCGCCCAGACTGGCGTCCATTGCCTCAACCGGACGCATCCCATGAACACCCAGACCTTTTTCCTTCGCAGCGCTGCGGCGCTTGTTTGTCTGGCCGTTCTGCCGTCGGTGCAGGCGGCCACGGTGACCTATGACTTCAGTGTGTTTGTGACCTCCGGGCCTGCAGCCGGTAGCACGGCCTCCGGCTACTTCAGCTACGACAGTGCCATCGTGATTCCAGATCGAACTGTTAACGGTGTGAGCTTGCTGACCGATCTGGCATTTGATCTCGACGGCACTTCCTACACCGAGGCCACTGCCAACACCGGTGGCCTGACCTTCAACACCCTCGGCGGCTTGAGTGGTTTTCTGTTCGGCACCGAATGCGACTCGGCGGGGGGCTGTGGCGTCAGCAATGGGTTCTTCTCCGGCCGCACGGGCTGGTACATCCACTCTGCTCTGGGCCTGAGCTACGCCAGGGCTGGCGTGCAAGGTATTTTCGATGGCAACCTGCCCATCTTCAACTTGCGCAACAGTGCGGTGCCCGAGCCCGCCTCCTGGGCCTTGGTGCTGGCGGGCGGGTTGGCGGCCTGGGCTGCACGCCGCCGCGTTGCCCGCAGATGAAGCGTTGGTTGCGGGCTGTGCCCGCAGCCGGCCTCAGCCGGCCGGCTTGTCCTGCGCCGCGGCGTCTGCATCCGGCGCCTTGGTGTGCTTGATGAACATCTGCGCCGCGATGATGCCCACTTCGTACAGGACACACATCGGAATGGCCAGCGCCAGTTGCGAGATCACGTCGGGTGGCGTCACCACCGCCGACACGATGAAAGCGCCGACGACGAAGTAGCCGCGCGCCTGCTTCAACTGCGCGATGGTGACGACGCCCATGCGCGCCAGCACGATGACTGCGATCGGCACCTCAAACGCGATGCCGAACACCAGGAAAAGCGTCAGCACGAAGCCGAAGTACTGCTCGATATCCGGCGCGGCCGTGATGGTGGACGGCGCAAAGGCCTGGATGAACTGGCTCATGCCCGGGATCACCAGAAAGTAGCAAAACGCCACCCCGGCCACGAACAGCAGCGTGCTGCTCACCACAAGCGGCAGCACCAGGCGTTTCTCATGCGAATACAGGCCCGGGGCGACGAAGGCCCAGACCTGCCACAGCACCACTGGCAACGCCAGCATGAAGGCCGCCATCAGCGTGATCTTCAGCGGCACCAGGATAGGCGAGATGACGTTGGTGGCGATCAGCGTTGCGCCCTTGGGCAGGTGCGCCACCAGCGGCGCGGCCAGCAGGTCGTACAGGCCCGAGGGGCCGGGCCAGAAAGCGAGCACGGCGAACGCGATGGCAATCGCAATCACGGCGCGGATCAGCCGATCACGCAGTTCAACAAGATGCGAAACGAACGGGGCTTCGGTGCCTTCGAGTTCGTCTTTCTTTTCCGGCTCGGACATCAGGGTGCCTTCAAACCCTGCGGCCTGAAGCGGGCCACACGGGCCGCACCCGACAAGGCCTTGGTGCGAATGCCCTGGCGGTTTTTGTACCACTGCGGCATGGCGCTTTTCTTCAGGCGCCAGTTCTTCTTCGGGTGGCTGTAGCTGGGCGGTGGCGGGGCCAGTGCTTCGCTGGCCATGCCGTCGTAGCCGATGCTGTTGCTGCTGCTGCCTGAATTGCCTGAATCGCCCAGACTTCCAGTTGCGCTGTTCCAGTCGGTCTCGAACGAGGATTTGGCTTCGTTGACTTGCGTGCGCACGGTCGCTTCGACGTTGCGCGCCGCGTCTTCGAACTGCGTGCGCATCTTCTTCAACTCATCGAGTTCGATCGAGCGGTTCACCTCGGCCTTCACGTCAGCCACGTAGCGCTGCGCCTTGCCGAACAGGTGGCCCACGGTGCGGGCCACCTTGGGCAGCTTCTCGGGCCCGATGACGATCAGCGCCACGGCGCCGATGAGGGCGATCTTGTCGAAACCGAAGTCGATCATGCAGCGGGTCGGCAGGCGGCGGGCGGCATGCGCTCAGCCCGGTGGGCGCCCGTGTTGGCGCACGGCCGTTTGCACACGGCCATCAGCTCTTGGTCTTGGCTTCGACGTCCACCGTGTTCGGGTCCACACGTTTGGCGGTGGACACCTGCTGTGTGGGCGGAATGGCGGCGTCGGCAGCACTGCCATCCGGCGTCTCGCCACCACTCTTCATGCCGTCCTTGAAGCCCTTGACGGCGCCACCCAGGTCAGAACCGATGTTGCGCAGCTTCTTGGTGCCGAAGATCACCACCACCACCAGCAACACGATCAGCCAATGCCAAATGCTGAACGAACCCATGATCACTTCTCCTACGAAAGGCTGAGCTTTCAATTCTACGAGGCTGCCGTATCAGGACCAGCCGCGCACCGTTATCACCCTGAATCAACCTCTCGACCAGGGCCTTGGCCCGCCGATCACGTGCATGTGCAGGTGATAGACCTCCTGGTGACCATCGGGCCCGGTGTTGATGAGGGTGCGGAAGCCGTTGACGACGCCCAGCTCCTTCATCAGCCGCGGCGCCAGGCCGAGCATGCGGCCCAGCAGCGCGTCGTGCTCCGGCCCCACGTCGGTCAGCGTGGCGATGTGGGTTTTGGGGATGATGAGCACATGCACCGGCGCCCACGGATTGATGTCGTGGAAGGCGAGCAGTTCCTCGTCCTCAAAGGCTTTTTTCGACGGGATCTGCCCGGCGACAATTTTGCAGAAGATGCAGTCACTGGCCATCGTTCAACCCCGAATCAGACCGGCATCGGCCGGCCTTCGGCAAAGGCCCACCAGCCGCGCACAAAGCGGTACAGGTACCAAAGCCCCACCAGGAACCAGGCTGCGGCGCCTGGAATCCAGAGCAATATGAACAGCGGTGAAGTCACCGCCAGCCACAACAGCGTGAACCAGAAGCTGCGCGCCTGCCAGCGGAAGTGGCTGCGGTACATCTCGTCGGGCAGGTCGGAGCGCTTGACGTAGTTGATGACCATCGCGATGACCGAAAACACGCCGGCCGAGAACCACGACAGGGTGTGCAGGCCGTACAGGATGTGCGTCAGCAGGCGCAGCCCGCCTTCGTCACTGCGCGCCGTCGAGCCTGGAACCACCACGTTGTTCATCCCGCTGTTCATCCTTCTTCTCCTTCACGGCGCTGCACCTTGCGCAGCGCAAATTCATCCAGCCCCGACAAGCCCACGCGCCGTTCCAGTTCAGCCAGCACATCGGCCGGTTTCAGATCAAACGCCGCCAGTGCGATCATCGAATGGAACCACAGGTCGGCGGTTTCGCCGACGATGCGCGCGCGGTCACCGTCCTTGGCCGCCATGACGACTTCGGTGGCTTCTTCGCCGATCTTTTTCAAGATGGCGTCGGTGCCTTTGGAAAACAAGCGCGCGACATAACTTTTCTCGGGGTCGCCGCCGGCGGCCGGCTTGCGGCCTTCAATCACTGCGGCCAGGCGGGCCAGGCTGTCGTTGCTGCTGCTCATCGGTAGATCGATTCAGGGTCCTTCAGCACGGGCTCCACGGCCTGCCAGGTGTGGCCCGTCAGGCGCTGAAAAAAACAGCTGTGGCGGCCGGTGTGGCAGGCAATCGACGGCTCGTGCCCGTGCTGGGTGACGCTGAGCAGCAGCACGTCGTTGTCGCAGTCCATGCGGATGGCCTGCACGGCCTGGAAGTGGCCCGACTCTTCACCCTTGTGCCACAGGCGCTGGCGCGAACGGCTCCAGTACACGGCCTGGCCGCGCTCTTGCGTGGCTTGCAGCGCGTCGCGGTTCATCCAGGCGAACATGAGCACGTCGCCGGTTGCGGCTTCCTGCGCGATGACGGGCACCAGGCCGTCCTTGTCCCACTGAATGCTGTCGAGCCAGTCCATCGCCGAAGTTTAGTGGGTGGGCCCGTGGAAGCCGCGTTCGCTGGCGAACCAGGCCAGCACGGGCACCGTGCCCGGCAGCACGGGCTGCACCGCCACCGGCAGCGTCTGCCAGGCCATGGCCTGGCCTTCGCGCATCTCGAAGTCGCCATGCCATGCAAAGACCTTGCAGAAATGCAGGCGAACGCGGGCGTGCGGGTAGTCCATCAACTCGACCTGCCAGGGTTGTGCCGGGCCGATCGTGATGCCGAGTTCTTCATGCAGTTCACGGCGCAGCGCCTGTTCGATGGCTTCACCGGCTTCGACCTTGCCGCCCGGGAATTCCCAATAGCCGGCATAGACCTTGCCGGCCGGGCGCGTTGTCAGCAGGAAGCGGCCCTGGCCGTCGATGAGCACACCCACGGCAACGTCAACCGGGACGCGTTCATCCGCCATGCCGCCCCGCGTAGTCCTTGGCAAACTGCTGCGCCACGCGGCCCGAGCGTGAACCGCGTTCCAGCGCCCACACCAGCGACTCTTGGCGCGCCGCTGTGATGGCGGCTTCGGACACGCCGAAAGAGCGCAGCCACTGCGCCGCAATCGCCAGGTATTCGGCCTGCGTGAAGGGGTAGAAGCTGAGCCACAGGCCGAAGCGTTCGCTGAGCGAGATCTTCTCTTCCACGCCTTCGCCCGGGTGTACCTCGCCGTCTTCGGTGTGCTGGTAGCTCAAGTTTTCCTTCATGTATTCGGGCAGCAGGTGGCGGCGGTTGCTGGTGGCGTAGATGAGCAGGTTGTCGCTGGCCTGCGCCACGCTGCCGTCGAGCACGCTCTTCAGCGCCTTGTAGCCAGGCTCGCCGTCTTCAAAGCTCAGGTCGTCGCAGAAGACGATGAACTTTTCGGGCCGCTCGGCCACCAGATCGACAATGTCCTGCAGGTCCACGAGGTCGGCTTTGTCAACCTCGATCAGGCGCAAGCCCTGCGGCGCAAACTGATTCAGGCAGGCCTTGATGAGGCTGCTTTTGCCGGTGCCGCGCGCACCCGTCAGCAGCACGTTGTTGGCGCTGCGGCCGGCGACGAACTGTTCGGTGTTGCGCAGCAGGCGGTCCTTTTGCGGTTCGACTTCCTTCAGATCGGCAAATCGGATGGTGGCGATGTGGCGCACGGGCTCCAGCACACCCGCACTGCCCCGGCGGCGGTAGCGCCAGGCCGAAGACGCGGTCCAGTCCGGCGCGGTGGCGGCGTGCGGCAGGATCCCTTCAAGCCGGGCCAGCAACGACTCGGCGCGCACGAGCAGGTGTTCGAAAGCGACGTTCATGGCGCTGAGTGTAGGTGCGGGATTTCGCGCACCGCGTCGCCAGTGCTCGCGTACACCCGGTCCAGCGGACCGCGCGGCAGCGTGTGCGTGCCGGTGAATTCGCCGAAGGCCGGCAGCACGCCGACGGCGGGGCCGAAGTGGAAGCAGGGCAGGCGCAGGCGGTCCCGGCCACGCCCACCGACCAGGGCTGCCGGGTGCACGTGGCCTGCGAGCACGTAGCGGTCTGCGGGTGTGTCTGGGTGGTGGCACAGCGCCAAGCCTGCCAGTGCGAAAGGCTCGTTGACGCACGCCACGCCCCAGTCCGCAGGCGGGTCGCCGGCATGGCGGTCGTGATTGCCGCGCACCAGCGTCAGCTGCAGGGCAGGGTGTGCTTCACGCCAGCGCGCCACCGCGGCCACCGTGTCTGCAGCGCGTGCGCGCACCGAGTGCAGCAAGTCGCCCAGGAACACGATGTGCGTCGCGCCAGTGGCCGACAACAGCGTGTCAAGCCGGCGCAGTGTTTCGGCCGTCGTGCCGGCCGGCACCGGCACGCCAAGCTTTCGGAAGGAAACAGCCTTGCCGATGTGCGCGTCCGCGATCAGCAGCGTGCCGTGTTCAGGCAGGTAAGCGGCGCACTCGGGCCAGAGCTGCAGCCGGGCGCCGCCGGTCTGGATCTCCAGCACGGCAAGCGCTCAGCCGGCCAGGCGCTGCAGCGCGGGTTCCAGGTATTCGGTGGGCAGGCGCTTGAAGCCGGATCGTGCATAGCGCTGCAGCCGGCCGATGATCAGCGACGTGATGGCCGATGCCAGCGCCTGCCCGTCCACCGTGGGCGTGCTCGAACCCGCCGCTTCGGCCGCAGCACGCAGGCACTGGCGCAGCTGCGATTCGACGCGGTCGAAGAACTGGTTCATGCGCGCGATCAGCCGTTCGTGTTCAAACACCAGCGCGTCGCCCACCATCACGCGCGTCATGCCCGGGTTTTTTTCGCCAAACTGCAGCAGCACGGTGGCGATCTTCTGCGCCTGCAGTGCCGGCGTGGATTCGCGTTCGACGATCTGGTTGACGAGCGTGAAGACGCTGGTTTCGATGAACTCGATCAGCCCTTCAAACATCTGCGCCTTGCTGGCAAAGTGGCGGTAGAGCGCGGCTTCGCTGACATCGAGCCTGGCCGCCAGCGCCGCCGTGGTGATGCGCTCGGCTCCGGGTTGTTCCAGCATGCTGGCCAGCGTCTGCAGGATCTGCACGCGGCGTTCGCCGGGTTTCAAGCGCTTGCGCGCCGGTGGCTCGGTCACCGCGTCAGGAACGCCGTCCGGGGGCAGGTCTGCGGGCAGGGCGGGCATCGGCGGCGGCAGGGGAGGAAGGTGGCGCTGACGCGCGCGGTGAGGCGGGAATCAGCGGCAATCAGCGGCAGTTGGCTGCAAATCAGCGGGGTGAGGGCGGGCCGGATGCCCTGCTCACAATCATTCTTGCACAGGGCCCCCGGGGGTTCTCTTGCAGGTAAACACTGACCCACATCGGACCGATAGACCGTTTGGCCGATGCCGGCAGGGCGCCGCTATCGACCCGGTTCGCGGCAGGACGCGGCCACAATCCGCAGTCGGTCAAGGGTCGGTGACCGGGCGGGGGGGATGGAATCGTGCGGCTGGGCGACGGCGGAGCAGGGTGGATCAGCGGGGCGCTTGGCGTGCTCGGCCTGCTGGTGCTCTTCACGGCGGGTCGGCAGCGGCGGCTTGGGCTTGGGCTGGGTGCGGTGGCCCTGCTGGCATGGGCCACAGCGGTCTGGCTCGTGCGGGCTGGCTGGCCTGCGTGGCTGGCCGCCTTTGGGCTGTTGCTGGGCCTGGCTGCGGCGCTCTTGTTGATCGAGGTTGCAGTGCGTGCGCTCAGCGCCAGCCAGGCCCAGCGCGATGAACTGCAGCAACGATTGGCCGGGCATCGCATCGAGCTCGACCACGCGCGGCTGCAGCTGCATCAGGCCCAGGCTGCGGCGGAAGCCGCCGACCAGGCCAAGGCGCGCTTCCTGGCCGCCGCCAGCCACGACCTGCGCCAGCCCGCCCACGCGCTCGGGCTGTACACCGCCGCGCTGCGCACCGGCCCGTTGGCGCCGGCGCAGGCCGAGATCGCAGAGCGCATGCAGGCTTCACTGGCAGCGCTGGACGCGATGTTCGCCGCGCTGCTGGACGTGTCGCGCATGGATGCTGGCGCGGTGTTGCCGCAGTGGGACAGCGTGCTTCTGGCGCCGCTGCTGCAGCGCCTGGCTGACGAATGGGCGCCGCAGGCAGAAGCGCGCGGCCTGCGCCTGGCCGTACACATCGCCGACCCAGGCGCCATGACCGTCACCGACCCGATGTTGCTGGAACGCGTGCTGCGCAACCTGCTGGCCAACGCGGTCGGCAACACGCCGCGCGGCGGCGTGTTGCTGGCCTGCCGGCCACGCACGGCGCCGGACGGCGAGCGCCACTTGCGGATCGAGGTCTGGGACAGCGGCATCGGCATCGCGCCAGCCGAGCAGGGGCGGGTGTTTGAAGAGTTCTACCAGGCGGCGGCGCATAGCCCGAACCGCCCTGACGGTCCCAACAGCATCAACAGCGTCAACAGCGTCAACAGCCGCAGAAAGCCCGGCCAGGGTCAAGGCCTGGGCCTGGCCATCGTGCAGCGCCTGGTGCGGCTGCTGCAACTGCGTGTGGTGCTGCATTCGCAACCGGGCCGCGGCAG
>JANNGN010000040.1:0-1884 GCA_031403895.1 Rubrivivax sp.
GTCGGCGTCGCCAGCCCCGCCATCAGGCGCAGCAGGCTCGTCTTGCCGCGCCCATTGCGCCCGCGCAGCCACACCACCTGGCCAGGCAGCAGCGCAAGGCGCAAGGCGCGGAAGAGCGGGCGGCCGCCGCGTTCCCCGCCCAGGTCCACGGCTTCCAGCACAGGGGCGGCGTGCTCAGAAGTCATAGCGGCCGCCGAGGCAGTAGAAAGTGCGGGTCGAGGATTCATTGCGGTTCGGGCTTGTCGTCTTGCTGCTTTTCACGTTGGCCTCGGATTCGAGCGAGATCTGCTGCCGCACCCGGTACCTCAGGCGCAGCCCTGGCGCCCAGCGCGTGCTGCGCACATTGTCGTTGCTGATCTGGCGGTAGAACCTGATCGACGGCTCCAGCTACCAGGCCGGCCAGCGCGGCGTGACGGGCAGGTGGCGCCCAGCGCAGCCTGGGTCGCATTGGCCGTGGTGTCGCGCACCTGCTGGCGCAGCGTGCCGACGGTGACGCCGGTCGCCGCACCGGGGTTCAGCAGGTCGCTGATGCGGGTGGGTGGTGGCAGCATGCTGCCCGGAAAGAAGAGCGCGTTGCCCAGGCTCAGCAGCGGCTTCTTGCGGCGGTCAAGGCGCCGGTGCCGACAGGCTCCAGCGCTTCGTGATGTCGCCCTTGGCGTTGGCGCTTTCCAGCTGCACACCAAAGCCCCACAACCGCGCCACGTGTTTGAGCACCTCTTGACCGCTGTCATGCAGCGGCCGGTCGTTGTGCTGGAAGTGGCGCAGCGTGAGCGACCGGTCGCCGCGCAGGTTGACGTTCCAGACCTGGATGTTGGGTTCGCGCGAGCCCAGGTCGTACTGGCGTGACAGCGACTCGCGCACGCGTCGGTAGCCGTTGTCGTCGTGGATTGCGCTCACCTCCAGCTCACTCTGCTTTTCGTCGTCGCTGATCGCAAACAGGCGCATGTCGCGCATCAACTTCGGGCTCAGGTACTGGCCGATGAAACTTTCGTCCTTGAAGTTGCGCATCGCGTGGTCCAGCACCGGCAGCCAGGGCTTGCCGGCGATGTCGGGGAACCAGTCGCGGTCCTCAATGGTGGGCGCGTCGCAGATGCGCTTGATGTCGGTGTACATCGCAAAGCCCAGCGCGTACGGGTTCAGCCCGCTGTAGGCACGGTGGCCCACCGGCGGCTGGTAGATGACGTTGGTGTGCGAAGTGAGCCACTCGATCATCACGCCGTCGGTCAGATAACCGTCGTCATACATGGTGTTGAGCAGCTTGTGGTGCCAGAAGGTGGCCCAGCCTTCGTTCATGACCTGCGTCTGGCGCTGCGGGTAAAAATACTGCGCCACCTTGCGCACGATCCGAACGATCTCGCGCTGCCAGGGTTCGAGCAGCGGCGCGTTCTTCTCGATGAAGTACAGCAGGTTTTCCTGCGGCTCGTCGGGGAAGCGTTTGGCCTCTGGCGTGGCGCCTTCTTTTTCAGCACGGCGCGGCAGCGTGCGCCAGAGGTCATTCACCTGGCGCTGCGCGTAGGCTTCGCGGTCCAGGCGGTCGCTGAGTTCCTGCGCCAGGCTCTTGCGGCTGGGCCGGCGGTAGCGGTCCACACCGTGGTTGGACAGGGCGTGGCAGCTATCGATGAAGTTTTCCACGGCGTCCAGTCCATGCTTCTCTTCGCAAGCCGAAACGTAGTTCTTGGCATAGACCAGGTAGTCGATGATCGACGCCGCGTCGGTCCACAT
Source organism: Rubrivivax sp. (assembly GCA_031403895.1). Classification (GTDB taxonomy): domain Bacteria; phylum Pseudomonadota; class Gammaproteobacteria; order Burkholderiales; family Burkholderiaceae_C; genus Rubrivivax. Next base: position 1,723 of record JANNGN010000040.1, read on the forward strand.
GCGAAACAGGTAATTGCCCTTGAAGAAGCTGTTGTGGCCGTAGGCCGCATGCGCAATCACGAGTGCCTGCATGGCCATCGTGTTCTCCTCCATCAGGTAGCTGATGCAGGGGTTGCTGTTGATGACGATCTCGTAAGCCAGCCCCATGTGACCGCGCTTGTA